>JAERRQ010000385.1 GCA_016735355.1 Desulfobacterales bacterium
AGTATGGAAGAGGTCTTCACTATTATTTGCAGATTTGTATAAACATTGTCAAGATACTAAAGATTTTGCCAGGTTTCTGCAATATCCAAAAGGTTCTTGTGGAGAATTAAGAACCCAAATTTATATTGGCATTGATATTGATTATATTGAACCGGCAGTTGGCAAAAAATGGATTCAGGAAACAAAAGAATTCTCGGCGATGCTCGTAGGTCTCAGCAAATCCCTAAGGAACGGGGAAGATAAATTAGTATAAATATGCTTTTGCTGATAACTGACAACTGATAACTTCATCTTTAGAATTCTATACTGCCAGGTGTTCTTGGAAAGGGGATTACGTCGCGTATGTTCTTAACGCCTGTCAGCAGCATCAATGTTCGTTCAAATCCGAGTCCGAATCCGCTGTGGGGTACTGTTCCGTATTTTCTGGATTCGATATACCACCAATAATCTTCAGGGAACTGCCCCAGTTCTTCCATACGTTCTACAAGAACCTCAGGTCTATCTTCTCTCTGGCTGCCGCCTATTATTTCTCCTATGCCCGGCACCAGAACGTCCATGGCCGCGACTGTAAGGTCGTCATCATTAAGCCGCATGTAAAAAGGTTTAATCTCTTTCGGGTAATTGTAAAGAATAACCGGTTTTTTAAAATGTTGTTCAGTAAGATAACGTTCATGTTCGGACTGGAGGTCTTTGCCGAATTCCACTTCATATTCAAATTTTCTACCGGATTTTCTCAGGATATCAACGGCGTCGCTGTACGGAAGCCTCAAAAAGGCGCCGGCTCTGATATTATCAAGGGTTGTCATGAGTTTTTTGTCTACAAACTTCGCAAAGAGTTGAATATCCTCGGCACAATTATCGAGTATGTGTGTAATAAGAAAGTTTATCATTTCTTCAGCCAGATCCATATCGCCTTCAAGATCGCAGAATGCCATTTCCGGTTCTACCATCCAGAATTCAGAAACGTGCCTGCTGGTGTTTGAATTTTCGGCCCTGAAGGTGGGGCCGAAAGTGTAAACATCACCCAGCGCCAGGGCAAACATTTCGGCCGAGAGTTGACCGGATACGGTCAAGTTGGTCTCCTGCCCGAAAAAATCTTCAGCATAATCATTTTTAATCTTTTGATCCGGCCTTAAAGTTGTTACGCGGAACATCTCGCCGGCTCCTTCGCAGTCGGATCCGGTTATGATGGGAGTATGTATATACTTAAAGCCTTTATTTCTGAAAAATTTGTGGATTGCATAGGAGAGTTCGGATCTTATGCGGAATATAGCGCCGTATTTGTTTGTTCTGGGACGCAGATGAGCAATTGTTCTTAAAAATTCGTCGGTATGCCGTTTTTTCTGCAAAGGGTAAGATTCCGGAGCAAGACTGATTATCTCAATGCTTTGGGCCTGTATCTCCAGAGCCTGGCCCTTACCCTGCGATTTTACAAGTTTGCCTCTTATAGCGACGGCTGAACCTATTGTCAGTTTTGTAATCTCCGTATAATTATCTAAAGTACAGTCGGCTATAACCTGGATATTTTTCAGGTAGGAGCCGTCATTAATCTCAAGAAATGAAAAGTTTTTTGAATCACGCTTGGTCCTTAACCAGCCTTTAATCAAAACATTGTCAGCCTGAGATGATTTTTTTAAAAGTTGGTATATTTTTTCTCGTTTCATTTTATCCCTTTGGAAAATTTTACAATTTGTTCTCTAACCTCTTCTGCGGAAGTGTTATCCGGCATCTGTTGGCCGAATTGTACTGAAACCTTATATGGAATCCTTGCAGGCCAGGCGGATAAAGGTTTTCCTTTATAATAACTGAATATACTTCCCCAGGTGCCTTTGATATATACCGGTACAACCGGCAGTCCGGTGCCAGTGATTATTCGCTCGCATCCTTTTTTAAATCTGCCTATTTTTCCTGTAAGAGAAACCGCTCCTTCAGCGAAAACACAAACCATACCTTCAGCTTCTATAATTTCCCTTGCCCGGCGTAAAGCATTTTTCATCTGCCCGGGTGTATCTTTTTCCGAAACAGGAATCATCTGCATAAGCCTGAAAAACCAGTTCAACCAGCGGATATTGTAAATTTTACGTTCAACCAGAAATTTTATTCTGCGTTGCCCGGTTGCCATCAGGATAAAAGGATCTATCCAGGATGCAATATTGCTTACAAGCAATACCCCTCCTGCTGTGGGTATATTTTCAATCCCTTTAATTTTGATTCTATAAAAAATT
>JAERRQ010000042.1 GCA_016735355.1 Desulfobacterales bacterium
TCAGCTTTGTAAGGTTGGTCATCAGGTCATCCTGCAGATAAACCCGGCCGGCGGAAGCAGCCTTTTCAATAAACTTGTTCATCAGCGACCTGTCAAGTGATGCCAGGTTTTCATTCAGAGGATAAGCGTCATAGGAAATGTTCATCGTTTAATCCATTTTGTATAGCGTTGGTGTTGTCATCATAGTAAAAATCTGCATTGTTTGCGGTCACCTTAGGGCTCGCTCAAAAATAACTTTACATTTTTAGCACCGATGCATCCCGTCTGGCTACGTTCCGAAAGCTCAGAAATATCTTGATATTCCTAAGCTTTCGCGCCTTGCCAGCCAAGCACCTCAACACTTAAAATTGCTAATTTATTTTTGGGCGAACCCTTAAACTCCCCTTAAAGACTCAAGTTTGATAACCCCCTCCAGGCGCTTCTAAGCTCGGCACCATTGGGAAAAGTTTTCTCCCTTTTTAGACTTTTGACTATCTGGATCATCTTCACTGTCGGGAAATATTTTTGAAAAATATTAAAATTCGGGCTTATATTTTCATCACTCAATTTCACTTCTACCAGCAACTCCGGATTTTGATTACCGGCAATGCAAAAATCGACCTCTTTACCATCTTTATTTTTTAAATAATAAAGATACTTCTCTTTTCCGTAACAATCTTCAAGAAAGTGAATCTCTTTTTGCAAGGCACAGGCAACAAGGTTTTCCAGTTTAGCGCCCAAGTCTCCCACAACCTGTCCTGTATCATAAAAATAAAATTTGGGCGTTTTTAAAATAGATCTTGTGATGTTTTTGTGAAAAGGAGTTACTCGAAAAACAACATACATATTTTCCAGTATTATAAGCCAGCGTTTGATTGTTTTGTCAGAGCATTGAAGGTCTCTTGCAAGGGAACTGTATGACACGGGACTTCCCACCCGTTTTCTTAATAGCTGGATAAGCGTCTCAATGGATGTTATTTGCTGAACACTTTCAAGATCAATGAGATCCTGCTTGATTATAATATCAAGATGAGATCTTTTCCACCGGTTATAAAAGAGTAAATCCCCATCAAGAAAGGGTTCCGGAAAGCCGCCGGTATCTAATAGTTTGTCCAGCTCGGCATCAAGATTTTCAGGATTAATAGTATTTTTGATTTCTTTTAAATCCAGAGGATGCAGCCTGAACTGGAAAAATCTTCCGGCAAGAGAATCTCCTACTTTCCTGTAAGAATCGAGTTTGGCACTACCGGTAACTATTATAGCCGGCGGGACTCCTTCTGTATCGTATATGCCTTTAAGCCATGATTTCCAGTTTTTTAATTTGTGAAGCTCATCAAAAATAATAAGGTCTTTTGAACGATCCCAGGATTTTTCGATTAAGCCCAGGCGATCTTCCGAACTGTCATAATTGAAATAATCATACCCGGTCATTAACATTTTTGATAATGTGGTCTTTCCTGTTTGCCGGGGTCCGCTTAATAGAACAATCTTTTTTTTCAGATCTTTTAGAATATATTTTTCCAAGTATCTTTTCATAACGACTATTCTGGCATAAAATCCGAAATAGTCAAGGCTTTTCCGGTATATCGACCGAAAAAGTCAAATGCCAAAATCGTACCTGAACGGGTCTTCAATAATTTTCTCCATAATTATTTTCCAATATTATCAATTGGAATGCCGTCCTTTTTTATTTCCCAAACCAAAGGATCATCTTCAACAAAACTGCCTGGCGTAAATGGAATCGGTTCAATGCGGTTATCGATTTGCCCTGCAATCCTGGCCAGTTTTAGTCCTTCTTCAAAACGGTCATCAGAAAAATCAGATGATATAACGGCCACGTCTATATCGCTAAACTTGCTGCTGCTCCGCTTTGCGTATGAACCAAAAAGATAAGCAGAATTAACAGACACCCCGCTTTCCTTTAATTTAAACAGAAACATTTTAACTTTTTCAACTATTAAATCATCGATTTCAACCATTTAAAGATATCTTTTATTTTCTTAAGTTCATTTTCAGTAACCCTTTTGAAATTTGAGTTCTCCCAAAAGCGTTTACAGGTTTAGCGGATATCTGTTAATCTGCATTATAAACAACCTTTCCGGTTTTTGTGATTTCATCCAAAAATCCGCTCACATCATCCCCTTGTTCCACTAAAACAGGTTCTATTCTTAAATCAATGTCTCTGCTTAATTTAAAAAGCAGCGCTCCGGTTGAGAGATAATCATCCTCAATAGAATCAAAAACTACTGCCACATCAATATCGCTGTCTTTGCCAGCAGTTTCTTTTGCATAGGAGCCATAAAGTATTATTTTTTTTAC
>JAERRQ010000152.1 GCA_016735355.1 Desulfobacterales bacterium
AAGGACATTTAAACGGACAGCCGCGTGTAATAAATCCAATGGCTCGATCTTCCAACTCGGGATAAAGATCGTAATCAGCCGGCATTTTTTCTATTTCTTTATTGAGTCGCTTACAAACATCAACACCGCTTCCACCAAGAATGAGAGATGTGCCATAAAATTTTTTAAGCTTTTCCACATGCCGCATAGAAGATGAAAAATTAAAGATACAGCTTGCGAAAACCATTTCAGCCCCTTTAATGAGTTTTTCTTTTTGGGCCAGTATTACATTTTTACCCTGTTCTTTATAATATCGGCTTAGTTTCATTAATGCCAGATTTGGTAAGCGGCTATCCACATCCACAAGAAGAACGGTGCCTGGAGGTAGTTGCGGCTTTTTTCTTTTTACGTTTTTATTTTCAATTTTCGGAAACTTCAGGCAGTTACCGGTCAGGCCGGCAGGCAGATCTGACACAGCCTTTTCAGAAACGGTTATAATAAATTGGATATTTGGGAAAAGTGAATCCATCAGATTGATCCAAGAGGCAAAATTTTTTTCCGTGCAAAAAATGTCCGGTCGATGCAGAAGAATAACACCCGGCATCTCAAGCAGGTTTTTATCTTTGGGAAAGGCATCAAGTATATGGCGGCATGCATCCAGAACAGGCAGGAGCATCCGTTTCTGCCATGAATACAACCCCGACCATTTTTTTCTGAAATTACAATGTGGTTTCATCCAATTTTGAGTATCTATTTCAAGATATTTTGCAAGCAGATCACACAGGGTGTCCATGATTCTTGATGGCGGAATACGTTTGTATCGCACGCGATGCTGGAGTTGTTTCAGGAATGCCACAGGGTCGGTTAAAGGCATTTCCTTGTCAAATAATGAGTAAAACCGGGTTATTCGAAGATAGGGATTATTGAAATCAAAATCATCTGTATTGTTATGATGTGTCAGTTCAGGGCCATAGGCGAGCAAAAAATAGTTTGAAAAATTACTGCTTTCGGAAATTTTGTGTCGATTAAGGACGCAGGATAAATATTGATATTGTTTGTTTTGTAAGCTTTGGGTTGACCCGTCAGAAAAGATTCTTACGCCGCTTCCCATGATTACAGAGTGTATTGATTTTCCTTCGGTCTTAGGGCCGCGTGCTATCGTAAACTCAATATGTAAGGGGAAATCATTTTTTAAACAAATTTTTTTGAAAGAATATGGAATGTGAGATAGATACTGTGTTCCACAAACCGCCATTGCAATAAGTTGCAACAGCTCTTTTGAGGCGTTGCCTGGTGGTAGGAATGTCCATTTCCGAACAGAGCCTTTTTTATATTTGAAAACTAATTTGCCGGTACTGTTTTTCCTGGCATTCTTAAAATAAAAATCAAGAAAGTACATTTTATTAATCCACTATTCCAATTCACTCTTGTTCAAGAACGATAAAAGCCCTGTCCCAACCTGCCTGAGGCTATTCATTTATTTCATATCCTATTGCCTTGTATCCGGACACCCGTCTTCCATACATTTTTGCCAACATTGGCACATTTAAGTCCGCATAATCATATATAATTACCTCTGTTTTCGTATCATGCAAACGGTGAAGTCTGCCAGCATATTGTGCCACCGTACCTTTCCATGATACAGGAAGTGTCAAGAACAAGGTGTCCAACCCCGGATCATCAAAACCTTCACCAAGATACCGGCCGGTGGCCAAAATAATTCTTTCATCATCAACGGCCTTCATTTCTTCCGCCAGCATCTTTCTTTGCTTTTTCCCTATCCCGCCTTTCATTGCAAAAATATTGTTTACTCTTAAAGAAAGTAAGGATTTCAGTTTCTCAAGATGTTCACGCCTTTCAGTCAGGACAACTGGAATACGCCCCTTATTTACAGCCTTTACAACATCTTCAACAATCATTTGATTTCGTTTTTCATCAATAATCAATGCGGCATACAGTTCATGAATCATAAGAGATTCTTTGTTTATCAGGGATTCAGGTATTTGAAAATTTGTAGAACGTACAATTACTTTATGATTAAATGGTCTTTTCTCAGCCTGTTTGCGATCATCCACTTTATATCTTACAGGGCCACAGTTCATAAAAATGATAGGGTGATGTCCATCTTTGCGAATAACGGTAGCTGAAAGACCTGTAACATATTTTGCCTTACATTGTCTGGCTGCGATTTCAAAACTTCTTGCTGAAATATGGTGACATTCATCTACAACAAGGTACCCATATTTTCCAACAATATCATCCACTGTCCCTTTTTTGCTAATGCTCTGAATTATTGCCACATCAATTAGCCCTGAAGGTTTACGCTTGCCTCCGCCTATCTGACCGATTTTTTTTGGATCAAATTCTAAAAAGTTGCTTAAACGCGCTACCCACTGATCGAGCAATTGTATCCTGTGAACAAGTATCAATGTATTTACACCTCGTTTAGCAATTAAATATGCTGCGATCACGGTTTTCCCAAAAGCTGTTGATGCAGACAAAACGCCGGTGTCGGAATGAAGCATGGCTTCAGCCGCTTTTTCCTGCTCTGGTCGTAATCTGCCGATAAATTTAACATCAATCGCTTTTCCATGAAAACGTTCATCTATTAACCGGACTTTAATTTTTAATGACTTAAGGAGCGATATTATTTCTTCAAGACATCCTCTTGGAATACCTATATGCTTTGGAAAATCTTCACAGCAATTAATGATTCGAGGTTTATCAAAAGTTGAAAAGCGCATAGCCTGAGCTTTATAAAATTCAGGATTTTGAAATGCGGCTAATCGAATTAACCGATTTCTCAGAGATGGTGATAATATAGCCTTTTCGATATAGATTTGATTTCCAAAAACCAACTTTATCTGATCAGGCAGCGGCCCTGTAACAGGGACTCCTTTCTTCCTTGATGGCTGCTCAAGCCATGGTTCAATGCCATCTTCATCTGTTGCCGCTATCTTGACACCAATGATTCTTCCACGATTTTCAGCCTGGTTTATTATTTTTTCAACTTCTGAAAGCGACATTTTCTTGATTGTTGAAAGAAATGCCCATTGGTCTTGATATGGCATTAAGTTGTCATCCAAAAAAATTGTGTTGCCTTTTTTTCTCGGTTTCTTTTGAAGCGGAAGCGCAATAAGGTTACCGAATCCACCTTTCGGCATTATATCCTGACTTGGGAAAAAGCGATCATATGAATCAAGCCCGATTTCAGGTCGCCTGTCCATTGTTTCCGTCAAAATGAAAGACCCAAGTCTTCTCGCCTGGGCGGCCGGAACAGGTTCGGAAAAAAAAATCCATACATGCCCTCCATTGCCTGAACGTGATCGTTCAAGAACTGCCTGAACATTATATGTTTTGCAGGTTTCCAGATACGCTGAAACATCATCCATCCAGGTTTTTTTGTCAAAATCAACAGCCAGAAACCAGCATGTTTCGTCCGGCAATAATGGATAGATACCGATAGTATAATCCCGCTTAGACCTGCTATATGGATCAACGCCCATAAGATGATTTCTTATTATATCATCAGTTACCGGTATGAAATCACGATTTTCGCAGTCAGTGCATTTTACCTTTGGTTTTTTGCAAATAGCTCTTATCCATTCATTACGACAACACGGCTGATATCCACTCTTACCTGTTTTTACACTTTCAAATCTTTTTGGGAACACATCTTCTCGTCCCTTGAATAAGGAACGAAAAAGGGCTATTTTATATTTTTGGCTTGACCTGCTTGTTAATGTATTTTTTTCATATACTGATGAAGTGCCTCCTTGAGATATTTTTTCTCTGAGGTTTTTTAAGGATTTAATTTTTTTCAGCAACTGAGACTTTTTTTCGTCGAGTTTTCGACATTCTCTTTCCGCTGTATTTATTTGTTGATCAATTTCTGTTAGTTCTTCCAAGAATAACCTCGCTCACATGATGAAATTACTATTATTCCTCTTTTTTATAAATTGCACCAGGGAATAACACTGACAGCCGATCTTTTTCCAATAACTTCTTCGCCTCTGTCCTGAATCTTCCCGATCGGGATTTTGGAAAAAATAACTTATTGATTTAATTGATCAAAAAATTTTTGGTGTAGTGACAATTGACCAATTTAGCCACTAAAACTGCTTCAAAATATAGCTTTAAAAGTAGAAAAATCACTCAAAATCTACAAAAAGTGTAGGAAATGCCATTTTTTCACCATTTTTGATGGTCGAATAAGAGCCCATGAATTTTTAAACAGGCTCTTAGCCTGACCGCAGAAAATATGGTATATATTGCATTAATTGGAAAAATGCTTAGACGTTATAAATAATTTTTAAACAGGCTCTTAGGGGCTTTTTTGTTAAGACATAATATTTGCTACTCTGGAAAATCGAAATGGAGTAAAGCATATTTCAACTGGCTTTCTGATATTTCCATGCCACATCCAGCACAGCAGATAACGATACAAGAATATATCGATACAGTTCATGAAGACAAAAGACGTGTGGAACGTCTTTTAGATCAAATAAGGCAATTATCGGGAGAAACACGGCTAAATGATTTTAGCAAAGCATTCCAATCATTACGCGGAGTATCAGGCATTGTTTCTGCTGTTGTAGCGTCTGAACTCGGGGATCTTACTCGCTTTGATTCTCTTGCACAGTTAATGTCGTACCTGGGCCTTGTTCCATCGACAACATAATAGTGGGGATAAAAAAAGACCTGGAAATATCACGAAAACAGGGAATGGCCACGTACGTCGTGCCCTTAGGGCTCGCGCAAAAATAACTTTACATTTTAAGCGTCGATGCATCCTGTCTGGCTGCGTTACGAAAGCGTAGAAATATCTTGATATTCCTACGCTTTCGCGCCTTGCCAGCCA
>JAERRQ010000172.1 GCA_016735355.1 Desulfobacterales bacterium
ATAAGCTCACGCCCGTGCCGGGCGTACACAAATTATTTTATAGGACAGGCAGGGTCGGCGCATTTTTGTCATTCTCATATTTTGATATACAAAAGGCGGGCTTAAAAATGGAAAAAAATGGTAATCGAAAACCCCAAATAGCCATCCTCACAGGTGGAGGTGATGTACCCGGGCTTAATGCGTGCATCAAGACGGTGGTTTACCGAGCATATAATGAGGGGATCAATGTAATCGGGATCAAACGAGGATGGGCCGGTATTTTGGAATACAATCCTGATGACCCCAACACACATTCTAAGTGTATGCAAAATTTAAAACTATCGGATGTCAGGGCCATAGACCGTTCAGGGGGGACATTTCTGCATACTTCGCGAACAAACCCCATGGCTGTCAAAGAAAAAAATCTCCCTTATTTTTTAAGGGAAGAGTTTAAAAAAGGGACCAGGGACTTCACGCCACAAATCTTGAAAAACCTGGAGCACATGGAGATTGACGCCATCATTCCAATAGGGGGCGATGACACCCTCAGTTTTGCAGAAAGGCTGTACAATGAAGGGTTCCCGGTAATCGCCATCCCCAAGACAATGGATAATGATGTTGTTGGCACAGATTATTGTATAGGCTTTTCAACGGCTATTACCAGGAGTGTTACACTCATAAATGCCCTCAGGACTCCCACCGGTTCCCATGAAAGAATTGCCGTGATTGAGATGTTCGGCAGATATTCCGGTGAGACATCCTTGATAGCGGCCTACCTGTCAGGTGTGGATCGCGCCATTATTTCCGAGGTTCCCTTTGATCCCAAGAGACTGTCAGAGTTAATCATGCATGATAAAAGAACCAACCCCGGGAATTATGCCATGCTCACTATTTCCGAAGGGGCAAAGATGATAGGCGAAGAGGTGTTTCTCTCAGGAGAAGCGGACGCCTATGGCCATAAAAGATTGGGTGGGATCGGCGAGGAGACCGGGGCTTTACTCAAAGAACTCACAGGAGCGGATATATTAAATCAACGGCTCTCCTATCTTATGAGAAGTGGCGCTCCTGATTCCCTGGACTTGATGGTGGCCGTTAATTTTGCCAATATGGCCATAGATCTCTTCATCGATGGCGTCTTCGGTCGTCTAGTGGCACTCAATAACGGCATATATACGAATATTCCCCTAAGTATCATTTCTACAGGTCAGAAAATGGTCGATATAAGGGAATTCTATGAAATTGATGAATACAGGCCCAAGGTGCGGCATGTTGCCGGCAAGCCGATGTTTTTGTATTAGGAACGGGGACGAAATAACTTCCCCAACGATATGAGTAGATTATTTTTTGGAAATTCTCTTAGTTTTACCTGAATTGCTTTATCCATCCGCTGCCAAGGACTTCGCTCCCCTTGTAAAAGACGGCCCCCTGCCCCGGAGTGACAGCCGGTTGCGGTTTTTCAAATCTGATGAGTGCGGTCTCATTGTCAATCGGATAGAGTTCGGATGGTTCAGGGTCTTGACGTCCCCGGATACGTGTGCTGACTGCAATTTTATTGTCCGGTGGATGGATAATCCAGTTTATTTTTATTGCTTTTAAATCAGGAGATAAGAGTTCTTCCTTAAAACCGACAATCAGACGGTTATGGACCGGATCAATCCTAACCACATAATATGGCTCGGATGCCGGGCAGTTAATGCCGCGTCTCTGGCCTATTGTAAAAAAATGGAGGCCGTTATGTTCTCCTATGGTGTTGCCGGAGACATCCTCTATAAGTCCGGGCGCCGGTTCGCAGCCGTTCTGATTTGCCAGGAATTCCCCGTAAGTCTTGCCCTTAATGAAACATATATCCTGACTTTCTTTTTGTGTAATCGCTTTTATATCCTTTTTTTTTGCCATATTTTTTACTTCTGATTTTGTAAACTTACCAAGGGGAAACATAGCGGCCGAGAGCTGTTCCTGGGTCAGACGAGCAAGAAAGTAGGATTGGTCCTTGATTTTATCTACCCCTTTCATAAGATGGAATCTTCCCTGGGGGTCTTCAGTTATTCTTGCGTAATGGCCTGTGGCAAGTATAGATGCCCCCATTTTGCGGGCACAGGATAGTATTAAACCAAATTTTATTAATCTATTGCAAACAATGCAAGGATTGGGGGTTTTGCCTGACAGGTATGTTTTTATAAAATAATCAATAACTTGTGATTTGAACTCTGTGGCGCAGTCTATGATTTTAATGGGAATGTCAAGTTGTTCTGCAAGCCTGTTGATCTTAATTGTTGTTTGGCTGGTTCCGTACCCTGTGGTAAAATGCAGACCGATTAGTTCATGCCCCTCGTTTTTCAATAGATATGCAGCCACAAGGGAATCGACTCCACCGCTTAAGGAAACAGCCGTTAATTTTTTCATTTCCTTAGTCTCTGGCCCGGTTAACACACATAAATGAGATGATGATAAAGAGGACGCCTGTTAAAAAAAGAATAATATAGGATGAATAATCCGGGGTGTTCCCAAAGGACGCCGTACGGATTGCTTTTGATGCGTGTGTCAGGGGCAGGAGGAAAAGAATTTTTTGCGCCCATAAAGGAAGCCGATCTACAGGGAAGAGAGTCCCCCCTAGAAAGGCCATGGGAGTAATAACAAAACTGGAAAACATTGCCTGATCCGCATGTGATTTGACCAGCATCGCCATGCCTACGGCCAGAGAAGCGAAAATAAAACTATTTAGAATAATTGCCAGCCAGAAGAGGATGTTGCATGAAAGTGACACTCCGAAGAAGTATCCCAATATGAGAATAATGATAATGGACATGAATGCTCTTGTCATTCCGGCAAGAATTTCCCCGCAGACGTAAGAAATATTGCTTATCGGGGCGGACTGGAATTCTTCAAATATATGCCAGTAAAAACGGGCTATATTTATCTCGCTGGCAATGGAAAAAGCTTGCGTCATACTGCTCATGGCAACCAGGCCGGGAAGCAGAAATTCCAGATAAGTGTGCCCGTCCACTTTAACATTATGACCCATTGCATATCCGAAAGCTATTAGATAGAGGAGCGGTGATACTGACATGGTGGCAATCATTTTGGGCAGCCGCCGTTTCATTATCATAAGTTCTCTGTAGTATATTGCCAGACAACCTTGAATCATTTGACCTTCTTTCCAGTTAATGCGAGGAAGACATCCTCAAGATGTACACGCCGTAAGGTGAAACTTTTTTCCTGTTCAACTATAAAACTTTTTGCCTCTTGCCTTGTTTTGAAATATGTTGTTTCCATGTTACTCTCTTCAAGCCTGTCTATAGCCCATACCCCCATTTTCGCCATAAAATTTTCCGGAGTATCCAGCGCTACTATCTCCCCTTCATTTAAAAATGCGACTCGCTGCGCCAGAAACTCAGCCTCTTCAATATAATGTGTGGTTAGGAAGATGGTGGTGCCATCTTCCTGGATCCTCTTGATTATGGCCCATATACGTCTGCGGATATTAGCATCAAGGCCCACAGTAGGTTCATCAAGGAATAGTATTTGAGGGGAATGAGTAAGAGCCCTTGCTATCATTACTCTTCTTTTCATGCCGCCGGAAAGATGCTTTATCAGAGTCTTTTTTCTATCAAGAATATCCATATAATCAAGGAGATCATCTATTTTTATTCTCCTTTTTTTAGCAGGCATTTTGTAGAGTCGGCAGTGAATATCGAGATTTTCGAAAACAGTGAGCTCCTGATCAAGGTTTATAGCTTGAGGAACCAGTCCGCACTCTTTTTTTGCGGCAAGCGGACTTTTCTCCACGTTAAATCCATTGAGAAAAGCCTTGCCTGACGAAAGCCTTGTAAGTCCTGTCACAATTCTGATGAGAGTGGTTTTCCCTGCGCCGTTAGGTCCCAGGCAGGCGAAAATCTCCCCTGAGTTTACATGAAGATTGACATCCTTTAGGGCATGAACGGATTTGTAATGTTTGTTCAAATTTTCCAGTATTATCATTTTTAAACTTTTTGTACGCATTTGATCATAAAAAAAGGACCCGTGTGAGCATGATGAAGAAGAGTGAATACCTGGGCACTCTATATAATAACACACCCAAAATTATTAACTTAAAGCATATATTTCAGGAATATATCGTCCAACAGCTTTTATTTCATTGGGTGATGCAAGACGCCAATTTATATCATACCAAAGATCAAAACCGGAGCTTGGTATAGGTTTAAAGGCAGCTGTATATACTGTTGCAGGATCATCTTCAAAGTTTTCAAACCACAGGATATTTGAAATTTTAAGGTTAAAATCCCTGCATATTCTTTTACCGATACTCTCCGCGCAATTTGTTTTAAAGCACTCATCAGAAAGGCTTGTTGCAACTACGGCCGTCGGTTTTATATGCCTTACTTCAGGCAGGCTTAAGGTGAAATCAATTATTCTGACTCGCCATGCTGGAGCATATCTACCTGATATGATTGTTTGTCTTCTTTTTCTTCTTTGAAGTCGATATGTTCCGTCATAAACTATCAAAGTTAATATCTCCTGAGACTGTAGTACTTTTCATATGACCTGATACCATTTTGGGGTATCAATTAAGAAATCGCATCATTCAGGAAACTTTCGATATGACCATATTTTACCACAAACATAGGAGCTGCAAAAGAGGCAAAGGCCTATGGAGAAATTGATCGTAAAGAAACAATGGTATTGACCCGATTTAGAATCGAATCTGTTCCCCCCTGTTTGTAACCGTTCACGGTTTACAGTTTACAGTTTACAGTTTACGGTTTTCTAAAAAGGGCAAAATTAACAAATCAGTACGTCTATTTGATTATGAATAATTGATTTGTAAAGTCGGTTGCCGTGCTGTAAATTCAAATGACGAGTCACAGTCTATATTAAGTCTGTATTCCGATTCAACTGTTAACCGTAAACTGATAACCGTGAACGGTTACCCCGGTTTTACTTTTCGACAAATTCACCGTTTCTGAATTCACCAATCAGCTTTTTCCCATCCGGC
This sequence comes from Desulfobacterales bacterium, assembly GCA_016735355.1. Lineage (GTDB taxonomy): Bacteria > Desulfobacterota > Desulfobacteria > Desulfobacterales > BuS5 > BuS5. Next base: position 4,973 of record JAERRQ010000172.1, read on the forward strand.
GAAGTCATGACGCCCTGCCCGTGGATTTTGCTGTTTTTAAACTTACCAATATACTTGATACCGTTAGGCCGAAGCAGAGTCCCATGTCCGTTCAACTTATTGTCGTGAAATTCACCAACATATTTTGAGCCATCCTGGGATGTTAAAGTTCCGTGACCATGCATCTTGCCGTATTTAAATTGCCCGGCATATTTGCTGCCGTCAGGATAAATATATGTTCCATTACCATTGCTGCAGTCACCCTTTATGCATCCGGCAAATGTAAAATAAGGGAAAAAAAAGATAACAACCAATAATGTTAATACTCTCATCTTGTCAACCTCCGTAACCGGGTTATCCTGTTTAAAGATAATAGAATTTTTAATCTTAAATTAAAAATACTTTGTAATTACTTTAAAATCAAGTTGGTATTATTACTATATTGACCCTTCTGTTTATTGCATTGCTTGAGGAGACCGGCTGTGATTCGCCAAAACCTATGGTCTGTACTCGTCTTGCGCTAACCCCACTTTGAACAAGCGCATTTTTAACAGCCACGGCTCTTTTTTCAGACAATATCTGGTTGTATTGTTCCGAACCCTTGGAATCGGTATGTCCCTCGATTCTTATAGAGGTTTGTGGATATCTGATCAGTACATCGGCGACTCTTCCAAGTTCAGCGTTAGAGCCTGGTTTAAGAGTGAATGAGTTAAAATCAAAGAGAATTTCTGATCTGAAAGTGGCAACAAGCACATCTTGCGTTCTATTAATGCTGGCTGCTTCCGTAGTGGCTATAGCTGACCTGAGTTCCCTTTCCTGCCTGTCCATATACGCGCCTATCTGATGCCCGGCAACTCCGCCTATGAGAGTTCCAATTCCCGCTCCTATCAATGTTGCTTCAGTATCTTTACCGATAGCCTGCCCCAGAAGAGCGCCACTTATACCGCCTATTACGGCTCCTGCTCCTACCCCCTTCTTGCTTTGCGATGTTTCTGCGCATGAAAGCAGGAATCCAAGTAAAGATATGACTATAATTAACGAAATGAATCTTTTCATTTCCCCCTCCTATTTTGTGAAATTTTTGTTTTAACCCGTCTATCGTTTTTTATACAGACCTCATAATAATTTTGCTATTTTAGGCATATTTTTGGACAAAAAACACTACTTTTGCGATTTAGGCATTAGCTATTAGGTTTTAGCTAAATTACTATAAATTCAACAAGTAAGCTAACCGCTAACAGCTAATACCTAACAGCTTAATGTCCAATTATTATGTAGTGCGTTGTTATTACAATAAAAACACCTTTACATCTTAAATAAATTACGAGGTCTGTTCGTAATGATTTTCGTGTTTTTTGTGGCAGAAAATATTGTAAAATCAGGAATTACTAATTAAAAGCAATTTTTGTACCTTAACTCAAAACTTATAACTCCGGTTTATCCGGATCAGGGAACTGGAAGGAAATAATTTATGCCTGCTGTTCACTATTTCTCGACAAAACACAATTTACTCCCAAAAAGAGCAATCCTGCTAAAGCTGCTAAAATGGATCCTACAAAAATCCAAAGTCTTGACAAGTTATACAAATCCGGGTC
>JAERRQ010000258.1 GCA_016735355.1 Desulfobacterales bacterium
GCCCGGGAGCATGAAACTCAGGGACATCCCTTCCCGGAGATGGTGAAATATATGGAAGGATGCTGGCATTGCATTAATCCGGATTTCCTGGAAAATCAGTTGCAGCGTACTTTGAACAATCTGCAAACGGACAATCTGGATGTTTATTTGCTGCATAATCCTGAATATTTTTTAACCCATATTAAAAATAGACGCCTTATGGACCTGGGAGCGGCACGCAAGGAGTATGAACGCCGCATTGGGCAGGCCTTTTGCTGGCTTGAAGAAAAAATTAAAACCGGCAAGATTAAAGCTTATGGAATTTCTTCCAATACCTTCATAAATCCGGCTGACGATTTTGAGTTTACCTCTCTTGAAAGGGTGCTTGAAATTGCCGAAGCCATTACATCCAATCATAATTTTAAAGTCATCCAGTTTCCGCTTAATCTCTTTGAACCAGGGGCATGCCTGGAAAAGAATCAGGCTTGTGGTACTAAAACTTTGCTCGACTTTGCGTTGGAAAAAAATATAGCGACTCTGATAAACCGTCCTTTAAATGCTATCGTTGGCAATAGAATGATTCGTCTGGCCGATTTTGATGATATTCATCACCAGACAATCATGGAAAATTTTTCCAGGTTAGAAAAAAAAAGCATGGAGCTGGGAAGTCGATTCAAGACTGATTTTAAAATCAAATGGCCGGAGGGTAGTGATCTAACTCACATCGACAGACTTTGTTCGATTCCCCAATATCTTTCCTCAGCTTTAATTAAGATTCAAAGCTGGGAGCAATGGGACTATGAAAAAGAGTACCGGATTATGCCTCAAATATATGATGCTGTAAATTACCTTGAAAATATCATGCCGGCTGATGCCGATTGGCAGGAGTGGGTCGTAGAGTTTTCTCAATCCTTATTTGAATTGCTTGAAATTGCTGCAACCCATTTTAAAACCTCCAAACATGCCTTTGCAGCAACGTTTTGCCAAAGGTTGGATGAACTTGATCCGGACTTGAAATCATCCGCATCACTTTCCAGTAAAGCACTGCGGATACTGAGATCTATATCGGGAGTCGACTCTATTCTTTTGGGTATGCGAAAGAGAGATTATGTCGATGATGCCCTCGAAACCCTTAAGGGGCCGCCCATTCGTAATGCGGTCAGTATTCTGTCGTCTATTTCCCAAGAAGAATTGATCCGGCAATGGGAGAAATAGGTAAGAAATTTTTTTTAGTTTTTTACATATTAATCACCTTGTCAGCAATTTGCATAGCAGTTACAATATCGAGCATGTTTGTAGTTTCTCCAACCTCTTTTTTATCCAAAATATTAAAATGGGTAAGGCATGTTCCACATACAAGTATGTAAATTCCATCTTTTTCCAGATTCTTGAGAATAGACAGGGTTTCTGAATCTGAAATTGTCAGTTTAACGCCGGCATTTACAAAAACAAGCCGCCATAATTCAGGGCCCATCTCTTTCAATGTTGTTAAAAAAGAAATCATAAGTTTGGTGCCGAGTTCATCATCTCCATGCCCCATTCGATTGTCGGCTACCATTACCATGATTTTTTTTGTGCCCGGTTTTTCCTGTTCCTTTATCTCGGAAAATGCGGAATCAGGTATATTTCTGTCTATTTTGCCGGTAAGGTAAAAAGCTTTGTCAGCCTGCTTTGTGGAAACCTCAAAATGCCTTGATTCCAGGAAGCGTGTAACATTCTGCCTGGCAGCCTCGTTGTCCACAATCACCTTTATTATTTCCGTATCTTCTTCTTCCACGGTTTTTTTTGTTTGTAAAACCGGCGCCGGACAGGCTAACCCCCTTGCGTCTATCTCTTTTATCATCAAACCATTACCTTTTTCAGAGTCTCGGAATCTATTGGTTTTGCTATGGAACAAGTTTAATCAAAACTAATTAACAGCTTTAATTTACTATTATTATGCCACCTAAATTTTGTGAAACAGAACCTATGGTGGCGGCTGTGTTCATTCCCTTTTCCTTAAGCTCAAATAGCAGGCCCTCCGCCTGGCGGGATTCTACGCATATAAGCAGACCTCCTGATGTCTGCGGATCAAAAAGAATATCCTGAAGCGCACGATCCACAGAGGGTGCGATGTCCGTCATCGATTCTCTGAACTCCCGGTTCCTGTATGTTCCTGCAGGCACAAGTCCCATGGCCGCAAATTCCATAGCCTCCGGAATTATCGGAAGTTTATCAGAAATAATTTCAATCCCGTATCCTGATTCACTTACCATTTCAGCGAGATGGCCTATTAGTCCGAAACCTGTAATATCGGTGCAGGCATGCACAGGATAATTAATCATAACTTCCCCAGCGGTCCTGTTCAGCTCCGCCATAAGGGCTGTGACTGATTCTGTAGTTTCAACGGAAGCAATCCCGCCCTTGATCGCGGTATTAATAATGCCGGTGCCGAGCGGCTTGGTAAGAATCAGGCGATCACCCGGCATCAGGTTCTTTTTTACAAGGATACGGTCAGGATGGACAAAACCGGTTACAGAGAGCCCGTATTTTAATTCATTATCATCTACGCTGTGCCCCCCCACAAGAACCACCTCTGCCTCTTTCATCTTTACCAGGCCACCTTCAAGAATTCTGCGCAGTATGGACATGTCCATCTGTTTTGAAGGGAAACAGACTATATTCATGGCTGTTTTCGGCACACCACCCATGGCATATATATCACTCAATGCATTTGCCGCCGCTATCTGGCCGAACATGTACGGATCATCTACCACGGGTGTAAAAAAGTCGAGAGTCTGGATTATGGCAAGATCTTTTGTGATTTTGTAAACACCGGCATCATCAGCGTTTTTCAGTCCTACAATAAGGTTCGGATCAGTTGGAAATTGCAATCCGCATAATGCTTTGTCCAGGTCCCCCGGAGCAAGTTTTGATGCTCAGCCGGAACCTGAAACAGTTTCAGTGAGACGAAGATTTTTAAATTCTTTGTTCATCATTAAGTTCCTCTGG
>JAERRQ010000038.1 GCA_016735355.1 Desulfobacterales bacterium
TATTTATTTACCAGCCCCAGGTCAAATAATCGTGTATCGAATCAGCGGCCATTCTGCCTGCACCCATTGCCAGAATTACGGTTGCTGAACCGGTTACTATATCACCACCTGCCCATACACCTTTTTTGCTGGTTTTTCCGGTTGCTTCGTCCGCAAGGATATAATCCCAACGGTTTAAGGCAAGACCTTCTGTGGTTTCTGTCAGCAACGGGTTTGGGCCTGCGCCAACAGCCACAATCGCCAGATCACACTCAAGCTCAAATTCGGAGCCCTCTATGGGAACCGGCCGACGTCGGCCTGAATCATCAGGTTCACCCAGCTCCATTTTCAGACCCACCATTCCGGTAACCCGGCCTTGCTCGTTCCCTTTAAACTCTAAAGGGCTTGTAAGAAAAAAGAATTCAACACCTTCTTCTTCCGCATGGTGTACCTCTGCACCTCTGGCAGGCACTTCATCCCTTGAGCGTCGATATACAATTCGTGATGTTTCCGCACCGAGGCGTAATGCTGTTCTGGCTGAATCCATAGCCACATTTCCGGCTCCGAGTGTTATTACGTTTTTGCCTCTGATTATCGGAGTATCGTATTCCGGAAAACGATATGCTTTCATAAGGTTTGATCTTGTAAGATATTCATTTGCCGAAAAAAGACCCACAAGGTTTTCACCCGGAACATTTAAAAATCTGGGCAAACCGGCACCTACACCTATATATACCGCATCATATCCTTCTTCAAAAAGCTCATCTACACTTACGGTTCGTCCTACAACTTCATTACAAATAACCGTTACACCGAGTTTTTCCAGAAATGCGACTTCCGAAAAAACAATATCTTTTGGAAGCCTGAATTCGGGAATTCCATAAACAAGGACACCGCCAGGCTTATGAAAAGCTTCAAAAACAGTAACCTGATGCCCCTTAAGTGTAAGATCACCGGCAACAGTCAGGCCGGAGGGACCTGAACCGACAACTGCTACCTTTTTCCCTGTAGGCGGAGCCTTTGGCGGGACTTCTCCAGTTCCACTGATTCTTTCTTTATCTGCAACAAATCTTTCAAGATTTCCAATAGCAACAGGATCGCCCTTTTTGCCGACAATACATTTGCCCTCACACTGTAATTCCTGGGGACAGACCCTGCCGCAGACTGCAGGCAGAGCATTTTTTTCCCATATTTTTCTAATAGATCCGACAAATTTTTCTTCCGCTATCAGCTTAATAAAGCCAGGGATATCGACTCCAACCGGGCATCCATCAACACAGGCCGGCTTTTTGCATTGCATACACCTTTGCGCTTCCTTAATTGCCGCCTCCTGAGTTAATCCCAACGGAACTTCTTCAAAATTTTTTGCTCTTATCTCCGCTGCCTGTTCAGGCATTATCTGTCTGGATATTTTTTCTTTTTTGGCCATATTCTTTCTCCGTTCAAATAATTTTTATAGTTGCAAGCCACTCTCCTCAAGGCTCCTCTTTTCATCTTCCTTATATGCCAGTAAACGAAGCATCAGTTCGTCATAATCGACCTCATGTCCATCAAATTCAGGGCCGTCAACACAAGCAAATTTTGTCTGTCCTCCAACGGATACACGACAACAGCCGCACATTCCGGTTCCATCAACCATAACCGGATTCAGGCTTACCATAGTCTTGACATTATATTCTTTAGTCATTTTGGATACAAATTTCATCATAGGAACAGGGCCTATTGCAACTGCAAGCTTAATATCACCCTTTTCCAAAACTTCCTTTAAAACATCTGTTACAAAACCATGATGCCCATATGATCCATCATCTGTACATATCCTTAGATCATTGGAAGCATTTTTCATCTCATCTTCCAGTATAAGAATATCCTTGCTCCTGGCACCAACAATACAGGTAACATCATTTCCTATTTCCTTGAGTGCGCGGGTAATCGGATGCAAAACCGCAATCCCTGTTCCACCTCCCACACAAACTACCTTCCCGACCTTTTCAAGGTGTGTAGGAGCGCCAAGCGGCCCTATAATATCCTGGAAAGCATCACCCACCTTCAATTCCCTGAAAAGAGCAGTAGATTTACCAACAACCATATAGATTATGGTTATTGTTCCTTTTTCCGGATTAGTGTCAGCCATTGTCAATGGAATACGTTCACCCGTTTCATTTGCTTTCAGTATAACAAACTGACCGGGCATAGCTTTACGCGCTATCAAAGGAGCTTCGATTTCATTCCGTATGACCGTGCCTCCCGTCATCTCTTCCCGTTCCACGATTTTAAACATTCCAAACCTCCAGGTTAAACAAGCATTCTACAAAAAATATTTTTACATAACTTTATTATGTTATCATCTTTTTTATAATATGTCAAATTTAAATCTTTGGTTTCAGCAATTCTCATTATAAAAAATAACTTAAAATTCAATATGTTAGCACCTTACTCCTGAAACTCTGTTATAAAAAAACAAGAAAAGTATAATGCAAAAATATAGCTCTAAATTTTGTAGATGATTAATTTGATAAATGTGTAGGGGCAGAATCCATTTCTGCCCTTTATGAAATATGTCGGATTTGGACAGGGCGGATATGGAATCCGCCCCTAC
>JAERRQ010000219.1 GCA_016735355.1 Desulfobacterales bacterium
AAGATCGGAATAATACTCCGTCAAATCCTCAGCCATCCGTTTTGTCAAGGTTGTTACAAGAATTTTTTCACTATTTTTAATGCATGCCATGACCTCTTCAAAAAGATCGTCAACCTGATTCCCGGCCTTTCGAACATAAATTTCAGGATCCACAAGTCCGGTGGGCCTTACAACCTGTTCGACGATAGAATCATTTGCCTTTTCAAGCTCATAATCGGCAGGGGTTGCCGATATATATATTGCCTGCCGGATTTCAGACTCGAACTCCTCAAATTTAAGCGGCCTGTTATCCATGGCGGACGGAAGCCGAAAGCCGTATCGAACAAGAGTCTCCTTGCGCGACCGGTCTCCCTTGTACATTGCTCTAACCTGGGGGACAGCAATATGGCTTTCATCAATACATATCAAAAAATCATCGGGCAGGTAATCAAGAAGCGTAGGGGGAGGTTCTCCGATTGATCGTCCGGTCAAATGTCGTGAGTAATTTTCGATACCGTTGCAGTAACCGATCTCGTGCATCATCTCAAGATCAAAATTGGTTCTCTCTTCTATTCTCTGGGCTTCGATCAGCATATCTTCTTTTCTAAAATAAGAGATCCTCTGCTTTAGTTCTTTTTTAATAAATTGAGCGGCTTTTTTCAGATTGCTTTTTCCGGTTACATAATGACTGGCCGGATATATTACAGCCTGCTTGAGTCTTTTAATAACAACGCCTCTTAAAGGATCGATCTCGGAAATTCTTTCAACCTGATCACCAAAAAAATCTATCCGCACGGCCAGATCATCCTCATAAGCAGGTAAAATTTCGACCCGGTCACCCCTGACCCTGAAAATGCCCCTGTGAAAATCAACATCATTACGTTCATAATGCATTGCCACAAGATCTGAAAGAAACTTATCTCTGACAAGCTCCATATCTTCCTTAATATTAATACACATATTAAGATATTCCTCCGGGTCGCCGAGTCCGTAAATACATGAGACACTCGCCACAACTATGGCATCCCTGCGTGATAGTACGGATCTGGTGGCTGAATGCCGCAATTTGTCTATCATCTCATTCATGGAGGAATCTTTCTGAATATATGTATCGCTGGAAGGAATATAGGCTTCAGGCTGATAATAATCGTAATAGCTGACAAAATATTCAACCGCATTATCAGGAAAAAGAGTTTTGAATTCATTAAAAAGCTGAGCAGCAAGTGTTTTATTGGGCGCCAGAATCAAAGCCGGCTTACCAAGCCTGGCAATAACATTGGCTATTGTAAATGTCTTGCCTGATCCGGTAACCCCCAAGAGAACCTGATGTTTCTTACCGTTTAAAAGGCCCTTGCATAAAGCGTTTATGGCTTTAGGCTGATCACCGCTCGGTTTATAATTTGATACAAGATTAAAGGATGGCATTATACCCAAGGATATGTTTACTGAGATTAAATTAATTGCAAATAAATCGGAGCAAATGTCCGGATTTAAAAAAAGGAAAGAACTTCGTCAAAAATATGTCTTTTAATCTTCATAATCTGCAACTGTTAATGACTATACTATGGACTCTGTAAAAAGCGATATTTATTGCATCCATTTAGATAAAATTCAAGATATATTTGGGGTATGGGAACCCGGGGCTGGAATAATAAAAAGGTTAATGCTGTGAAAAAAGCGTAGATAGAATAATTTAATGCCGTCTCTTTATTCAACATAGTCGCCCCACTTTAAAAGGCTTAAATCTTCAGGGTTTAAAAAACTTTCAAGAAGAAGGTCTCTCTTGATCTTATGACGCACCCTGCTCTTTACAACAGTCGAATATATCTTTAAAAGATTTGCTTGATATAGTGCCATATTATAGCTCCCCTTAACCACCTCCAGATTGTTCTTTAAAAGCCGCTTATCATCAGGCAAATCTCCCGGAATGGCCATATAAGGATTCAACAACAATAATCTCTCCGCATCCTTCCTGTCCGACAAAACACGACGTATTATATCTTTTTGAAAAGACTCATCAAGCAGCCCGAAATCAATATTCTCGTTTTCAACTATTTTTTTACAGGATTCCGCCACCTTTTCATTATATATTCCGCTCTTGTATATATTGATATTTTTCTTCATGGCCGACTTGAACCTCCGGTAAAGATTTTCTCTGCCTATCCAGTTTACAGGAACATAAAGTCTGGTGTAAAGATGTCCCAGATCTATCCCGTTATCCTCAAAACCATCACATATGCCCGGCAGCTTTCTTCCCCACACGACTTTTTTTGACATCCATGGTTCAAGAAATGAAAATCCGAAACCTTCGTTTATGCTGGTTGTTATAATAAATCTTGCCGACTGCACCAGTTCCGGAAAACTCTTTTGCAACCCGGCTTCAAACTCTACATTCAACCTGTTATCCCTTACAAAATCCTTCCAGCCTGAATAGCTCTCAACATCCAAAGGGCTGGAAGGAGGAAGTGTAACAGCGAGGGTTTCATTATGTTTAAAGAATATCGACAGGAGTATCGCCTCTCCTATATTTTTTCTCCTTATGGCCCGCACAGGATACAGCGCAATATTGCTTGTCGCAACTTCAGGCCGGCACCCCCCGAACCAGTCGACAATATTGGGGATTAAATGAAGACCCTCTTTTTTCAAGCCGGCCCCTGACAATATTTCATAATCACGCGAATTAATCACACCATAATGAGCATCAGCCGGATACTCGTCTTGCTTATAATAAAATAAAGGTCTGCCGTCTTCGGCAAAATCATGTATCTGAAGAAAAAGCCTTATACCGTCCTTCTGCAACAGCCTTAATATACTTAAAAAATGAACGTTTTTGGCAAGAACCGGATTATGCACATGGATGAGATCACATTTGCCCTTAAACTTGTATTGAACAGCCTTGATAACAGATTCCGCTGCCTCTTCGGGCTTAAAATCATGATCCGACGACCCGTCACAATAACCTAACTCAGGAATATGGACTACCTCAACAGGAAATGAAATTTTAGGCGGCTCACCAGTTAAAAGCAGCACTTTAGATACATCTTTAAGGGCTTCTATCTGCTGCCTTAAAACGGTTGTCACACCTCCTGTTCTTAAATGATAATGTATAAAAACTATCTTCTTCACAACTCACCACCTGACGATAGATTAAAACTCGCTCAAAATAATAATTATTTAGTTGTTCCGGCTAACCAATATACAATTTTATCTATTTTTTGGCGTCTTTCATTTGTCATTGAAACTTTTACAACAACAATGGGACACCGATGCACACAGATAGGTTTATTTTTTAAAACATTTTTTCTTTTTTTACAATCAACCCTGATCTTTTCCAATTTATATTTGGCTTGACAACCGCAAAGCAATACCATAACAATTATATTAAGACATATATTAAATTAATTGACTTTTTAATTCAGGAGGTAATCGAATGGATGAAAAACGTTTAATGACAATGAACATAGTATCAAACATTTTAAATGCTTATTATACTGCAAAAAACAGTTTCTGCATTGTAAACCAGAAAGAGCCTGGACTCGAGGAAAGGGAAGAGTTGTTTAAAACGGTTATTGGAAGTTTTGAAAATTTATCCACCTCCTACTTTAAAGATATTGAAGATATTGCTGAAGGCATCCCTCAATAACCATTTGATATTATTTATTTTTATAACAAGCTCGTTAATTCTTAGCGGGCTTGTTTTGTTTGGAGTTTAGGGGGTGAGTCTATTTTTATAATTTATCTTATCACAAATATCACGGCATCCTTCATTAATGCCCAAAAGTAGTTTACACTTTTTTTAAAAAATAAACTTATCTGTATTTATCTGTGTGCATCTGTGTTCTATTGTTGTTTAAAAAGTGTCAAGGGCAAATAAAGGATGCCAATATCACCTATAAAAACATAAAGAAAAAAAACCAATGACAATTTCAAAAAATATTAAGGCTATTCTGCATAAATCTTCATGGATACGAAGAATGTTCGAAGAGGGAGCCCGTCTGAAAAAAATCCATGGTCCGGAAAATGTTTACGATTTCAGCCTGGGCAATCCCAATCTGAATCCCCCGGAAGAATTCATGGAAAGGCTGAAAAAAATTGTGCATATTTCCGGCCATGGTGATCACGCTTATATGCCCAATGCAGGATATCCCCATGTTAGAAATTCAATTGCCGCATTCATATCAAAAGAGCACCAAATAAACATCACCGGAGATGATATTATAATGACCTGCGGAGCTGCCGGAGCTCTGAATGTTATACTGAAGGCGATACTCGATGCCGGAGATGAGGTAATCACCCCTGCCCCATATTTTGTCGAGTACGGTTTTTATGTAAGCAATCATGGCGGTATACTTAAAACAGCGCCGACAAATCAGGACTTTACCTTGAATGTAAAAGCCATAGCTGATGCAATTACAAAAAAAACCAGGGCTGTCATAATTAATTCTCCTAACAATCCCACCGGTCAAATATATTCGGAAGCAAGCCTGGCTGAACTCGGAGCTCTTTTAAAAGAGGCCGAAAAAAAGATGGACACCAACATTTATCTTATTTCAGATGAACCTTACAGAAAGATCGTATATGATGATTTTAAAGTTCCATCTATTTTTAAATGCTGCAACAACAGCATAATAGCCACTTCATATTCAAAAGATATTTCCATCCCCGGTGAGCGCATAGGCTTTATTGCTGTTAATCCTGATGCTGATCATAAAATCGATCTTATTGAGGGAATGACCCTGGCAAACAGGATTCTAGGTTTTGTAAATGCGCCCGCTCTTATGCAACGAGTGATTGCGGAAATACAGGGAATCAGCGTCGATATCTCAGGGTATGCCAGGAAAAGAAAGCTTCTATGCGAAGGACTTGCCGACTGCGGATACGACTTTATAACCCCCCCGGGTGCTTTTTACCTTTTCCCCAAAACGCCCATTCCTGATGATGTTGAATTCATTACCGAACTTCAGAAAGAAAGAATTCTTACAGTCCCGGGCAGCGGCTTTGGAGGACCCGGTCACTTCAGGATAGCCTTTTGCGTGGATGATAAAACAATTATTAATTCCCTTCCTGGCTTCAGAAGAGCAATTGAAAAAAAAAGGATTGGGGATGAAATAAATTACCCATAATTACGCCGGGCTTGTGGTCGTCTTCAAGGCGCATCAAGGGTTGCATACTCGGAGTCTGTGACCATTGATGCAACACGGAAGACGGGCACAAGAACAAGTAATTATGGGTAATTTATAAAATTCACGATCCTAACATATAAAAAAGTGACAAAATTTGTTAAATTATGAAAAATACAAAAATTGATTTTAATGAATATTTCAAAACTATCCGTAAAACTTTTGAAGATTTAATTCCTTTTAACAAGGTAATGAAGATGCAGCTTGAAAACATAAACGGCAGCATTGGCGTTAAAATTGATATGCGGGAAGAGCTGATCGGTAATTATGCCAGAAAAACATTGCATGGAGGTGCAATTTCTTCGGTCATGGATGTTGCAGGAGGCTTAACCGCATTAACAGGCATGATTAAAAAAACAACGGAGATCCCTCCGGATGTGCTCTGCGAGCGCTATTTCAAGCTTGCAACGGTCAACCTCAGAATTGATTATATCAGCCCCGGAGAAGGTCAATCCTTCCTGGCAACTGGCTCTGTAATGCGGGCCGGAAAATTTATGTATCTTGTTAATATAAAGCTTCATAATAATCTTAAACAGCTTATCGCTGTCGGAATAGGAACTTATAAAGTGGCATAACGGTTAACAACTATAAACTAAGGAGTAGTAGTAAAATGAAAATAGAAAAAATTGATCATCTCGGAATTGCTGTAAATAGTATAGAGGAAGGTAAAAACTTCTGGACTGACGTGCTTGGACTCGATATCGAAACCACAGAAATAGTTGAAACACAGAAAGTGCTCACCGCCTTTCTCCCAATCGGCGAAAGTGAAGTGGAACTGCTGGAGTCCACCTCCCCGGACGGACCAATAGCAAAATATATAGAAAAAAAGGGGGCTGGCATACAGCATGTTGCTTTCCGAGTCAAAAATATTGACGCAGCGCTGGACGAACTTAAAGAAAAAGGTATAAAACTTATAGATCAGAAAGCGAGAATCGGGGCCGGCGGCGTCAGAATGGCATTTTTACACCCCAAAGCCACAAACGGTGTTTTGGTTGAGCTGTGCGAAAGGGATTAAGGCCCAAGTGCAATTTTTTCAAACATATAAATATATTGACTCTTACAAAATTTTACATTAAAATATCTTGTTAATGATTATTGGAGTACCTTATTATGTCGGAACATAAAGACAAACAAAAATGGCTGGAAACAGCTAAAAAAGAATTAAGAGGCAAACCCCTTGAATCCCTTGACTGGGACACACCTGAGGGAATTAAAATAAAACCCATTTATACTGCGGAAGATATTGAAAAGTTTGAATGTGTGAACACTCTTCCCGGTATGCCGCCGTATACCCGGGGGCCCAAAGCCACCATGTATGCCGGACGGCCATGGACAATCCGTCAGTATGCCGGTTTTTCCACGGCCAAGGAGTCAAACGCATTTTACAGGAGAAATCTGGCGGCCGGACAAAAAGGACTATCCATAGCCTTTGATCTGGCAACCCACAGGGGATACGATTCAGACCATCCCAGGGTTGTAGGTGATATCGGCAAAGCAGGAGTCGCTGTCGATTCGGTTGAGGATATGAAGATCCTTTTCGACCAGATTCCCCTTGACAAAATGTCAGTCTCCATGACCATGAACGGAGCGGTTCTCCCGATCCTGGCCGGTTATATCGTAGCGGCTGAAGAGCAGGGCGTAGGCCAGGAAAAACTGGCTGGAACAATACAGAACGATATCCTCAAAGAATACCTTACCCGCAACACATATATATATCCACCTACACCCTCCATGCGAATTGTTTCGGATATTGTAGGGTACTGTTCAAAAAATATGCCCAAATATAATACGGTCAGCATAAGCGGTTATCACATGATGGAGGCCGGAGCCAATTCTGTGCTTCAGACTGCCTTCACCTTGGCCGACGGACTTGAATATGCCAGGGCCGCCATAAACGCCGGGCTTGATATTGATACTTTTGCCCCGCGTCTTTCATTCTTCTTCGGAATAGGAATGAATTTTTTCATGGACATCGCCATGTTAAGAGCCGCCCGCTTCCTGTGGCATGAGATCATATCAAAATTCAACCCCAAAAACCCTAAATCAGCCATGCTGAGAACCCATTGCCAGACCTCCGGCTGGAGCCTTACTGAACAGGATCCATACAACAACATCATACGCACAACACTTGAATGTATGTCCGCCACCCTTGGCGGGACCCAGTCATTGCATACCAACTCATTTGATGAAGCTGTAGGTCTTCCAACCGATTTTTCAGCCAGAATAGCCAGAAACACACAGATCATCGTACAGGAAGAATCACAGATATGTCATGTTATCGATCCTATGGGAGGTTCTTATTATGTGGAAGCTCTTACAAACGGGATCATCGAAGAAGCCAGAAAAATCATGGCTGAAATCGAAGGGCTCGGCGGAATGGCCAAGGCGATTGAGTCGGGAATGCCCAAAATGAGAATCGAAGAGTCTGCAGCCCGCAAACAGGCCAGAATCGATATGGGCAAGGACGTTATCGTAGGGGTCAACAAATATAAACTGGAAAAAGAAGATTCCCTGGATGTACTCGAGATCTCGAACACAGTCCGCGAAGAGCAGATAGCCCTGCTCAAAAAAATAAAAGCGAAACGGGATTCCAAAGATGTTGAAAATCTCCTGGAAGCGATTACAAATTGCGCCGGGTCGGATGGCAACCTGCTTGAAGCGTGCATTAATGCTTCCAGGGCTCGTGCAACCGTTGGCGAAATCTCGGATGCCATGGAAAAGGTTTTCGGAAGATATGTAGCAACAACACAATGTATCACGGGAGCTTATGCTTCCGAGTATGGGGATGATGAGACAATTCGCTCCATACAGAAAAGAACAAAACAATTTATGGAAAGAGAAGGAAGACGGCCAAGAATGCTGGTTACCAAAATGGGACAGGATGGACATGACCGGGGAATCAAGGTAATTGCGACAGCCTATGCGGACCTTGGCTTTGATGTGGATATAAGCCCCATGTTCCAAACTCCCGAAGAAGCAGCCAAAATGGCCGTGGAGAATGATGTGCATATTGTGGGATCTTCAAGCCTGGCGGCAGGCCATAAGACTCTTATACCACAGCTTATCGAAGCTCTTAAAAACGAAAATGCAGAAAATATCAAGGTCGTTGTAGGCGGAGTTATCCCTCCGGGGGATTATGAGTTCCTCTATAATGCCGGAGCGGTCGGCATATTCGGCCCGGGAACCGCAATTACGGAGTCTGTTAATAAGGTTCTCAATGCTATTGAGCATACTGGATGATTTCCAAAAATCCCCAGTGCTATATTCATGGAGTACTCGACAGAAACAGTCGCCTCCTTGCAAAAACAATTACACTGATTGAAAGTTCCCTGCCGGCTCATCAGGAGCTGGCAAGGAACATAATCAACAAACTCCTTCCGCATACAGGGAAAGCCGTTCG
>JAERRQ010000008.1 GCA_016735355.1 Desulfobacterales bacterium
TGAAGAGACTCTCCTGGAAAAAGCAAAAGAAGCGTATAATAAGAATAATCTAAAAAAGAGCGCAAAATATTTTTTAAGCCTGCTCAGTCTGCTAAAACTTGACTATGATGATTTAAATCAGGCCAATAGAGAAAAAATATTCAATTCAGAGTTGGCACTACTTAATGAACATTCATGGATAGATAAATTATTAGAATACTGTATTGACAATAAGCTTTCCATTAATAACGGTAAAGATAACAAGAAAATTCTGCAGAATGCTATTGAAAAAGGATTTCCAAAAGGTAATCATCTTGTCCTTACAACTGAATTAGTAAATAAAAAAACAGGACTCTTTCGCGCAATCAAGAAAACCGGAATTATTGTTGACTGTTCGGTTCCCAAAGGAACCCGAAGAGACGATAAGGCTGTCCAGGCTGCCGTTATCAATGAGAGTATGAGATCAATTCTCAACAAAAGAGGAAAAAAAATCAGCAGGGATGCTTACAATGCTTTGTATAGCCTGACAGGTTTTGATTTGCGTACATTTGCAAATAATATTGAAAAGCTGACCGATTATATAGGTGAAAAAGAAGAAATAACAGTCAATGACGTTAGATCCGTATTAAAGCGTACAAAAAAAGATCTTTTGTATGAATTCACAAATGCAATCACCGATAGAGATGTGGATCAGTCTCTTTTTTTTATGTCTACACTTCTATCAGGGGGCGACGTCAAGCATCCCCTTCAACTTCTCGTAGCTGTTGCCAACCAGATAAGAAAGCTTTTAATGATTAAAAGTTTCGTTAAGAGCAGATATGGAAAGGCATGGCATAGTGGCTGCCAATATCCACACTTTCAAGATAGGGTAATGCCGGCAATTATTGAATTCGATCGAGAAATTGCAGGCCGCATCAACGAATGGGACAGAATGCTTGAAGATGATGAAATGCTTACCAAAAAAGGCAAAAAAAGTAGATCAGTAACAAAAAAAGCTGCTGATAAATTATTTTTAATAGCACAGAATCCCGGCAGTCCGTATCCGGTGTACAGGATGCTGCAAAAATCAGGAAGATTTACCGAAAATGAGCTGGTTTCCACCATGTACTCTATCCATGATGCAGACCTTCGTTTTAAGTCAACCGGGCAGGCCCCGAAACTGATTCTTGAAGATATTATTTTAAAAATATGCCAAAGACATAACCCCAACAAGGAGATATAATGATAAACGCCGGAGTGGTAGGCGCTACCGGATATGCAGGTGCCGAACTTGTTCGAATACTGTCGGGCCATCCTGAAGTTGATTTGACGACATTAACATCACGTCAGTATACAGGCATCGAGTTTGCAAAAATATACCCTTCAATGTCCGGAATTGTAAACCTTGTTTGTGAAAAATATAACGCTGATAGCTTGTGTGAAAAAACCGATGTTATTTTTACAGCGCTTCCACATAAACTGCCTATGGAAATTGTGCCGGAATTGATTAAGCGTCAAAAAAAAGTAATAGATCTTTCCGCTGATTTCAGGTTTCATGACCCATTGAATTATGAAGCCCACTATCAACCCCATACAGCCAGGGGTTTATTAAAAACGGCAGTCTACGGACTATGCGAAGTATATAATGAGGATATAGAGTCAGCCGATCTTATAGGAAATCCCGGGTGTTATCCGACAAGCGTTCTTTTGCCGCTCATACCCCTGCTGAAAGCCGGTTATATTGATGCGGATACTATCACGGCCGATTCAAAATCAGGAGTAAGCGGAGCAGGGCGGTCTCCTGTGCTGACAACACATTTTTGTGAGATTAATGAATCCTTGAATGCATACAAAGTCGGGTCCCATCGCCATAATCCTGAAATGGACGAAGTGCTAAGTTTCGCCGCAGGAAAGCCTGTCCATATTACCTTTGTACCGCACCTGATACCCATGACACGGGGAATGTATACAACAATTTACGCAAGTCTGTCCGGAAATATCGGAACAACCGAAATAAAGGAATGCCTTTCATCATATTACCATGCCAGACCTTTTATACGGCTTTGTCCCGATGAAACAGAGCCGAAAACATCCCATGTACGGGGAACTAATTTTTGTGATATAGGCTTTACAGTGGATAAAGTAAATAACCGGCTTATTCTGATGTCTGCTATAGATAATCTGGTAAAAGGAGCAGCCGGGCAGGCAGCGCAGAATATGAATATTATGTTTGGATTAGATGAAAGAACAGGGCTTTTTAACGTCCCATTTCCCTTGTAGACAATTTAAGCGCATGTGTGTAAAAAAAAAGAAAATTTTGGGAAATTGAAATACCACTTTACATTTGCCATGCCTAATGTAGAATATAGAGGTTACTCCATGCAGGGGTTCAATATCCTGAGCACCTGCTATAATAACAAAAAAATAAAGGAGATTGTCAATGTCAGCAACATTAATTAAAGGTACTGTAATACGTGAAGAGATTCTTGAAGAAATAACAGCTGAGGTAGCCAGTATTAAAGAAAAACATGGTGTTGTGCCCGGGCTTGTTACAATCCTGGTCGGAGAAAGTCCGGCATCCATTTCCTATGTTACCCTTAAAATCAAAACCGCTCACAGAGTCGGTTTTAATGAGGTTCAGGAGAACCAGTCACCGGATATTTCCCAAGAGGATCTTCTTGCCTTGATCGATAAATATAATAATGACGATTCTATCAACGGTATTCTTGTGCAGCTCCCGCTGCCAAAGCAAATAGACGAAAAAAAGATACTGAACGCCATAGATCCCGATAAGGATGTAGATGGATTTCATCCCGTAAATGTGGGTCGTCTTATGATAGGTGGCGATGAAGTTAAATTTCCCCCATGCACACCTGCCGGTATTCAGGAAATGATAATACGAGCCGGGGTAGAGACAAGCGGTGCGGAAGTTGTTGTTGTGGGCCGTTCCAATATAGTTGGAAAACCGATTGCGAACATGATGCTTCAGAAAGGCGATGGCGCCAATTCAACTGTAACTGTAGTTCATACACGCACAAAGGATCTGGAAGGACATTGCAAACGCGCCGACATTCTGATTGTTGCCGCCGGAGTGCCCGGGCTGGTAAAGCCTGAATGGATTAAACCGGGAGCGTGCGTTATTGATGTTGGAGTAAACCGGGTTGGTGAAAAACCGAGCAAAAAAAATCCAGGCAAGATGGTTGCTGTTCTTCAGGGCGATGTTGATTTTGATGCAGCCAAAGAGATCGCGGGATCTATTACCCCCGTTCCGGGTGGAGTCGGCCCCATGACCATTACAATGCTTATGAAAAATACTTTAAAATCACTCAAGTTTAAACTGGGAATCATTTAATTGAGAGTAACCCGCAAGTAGTGTGCAACGCTGGGAAGCTTCATGATGGGAATAGCTTCCCAGCTTTAAAGGCATGCTTTTTGCTTGATTTTTATGTATTTTTAAAATCTAACTGGTAAGTCCAATTATTATGCGAAAGCAAATCTCTATCTTTGCATTGACCAACACCGGTTCATCGGTTAAACATATTACTGTTTCCAGAACTTTTATCTTTTGCCTGTCTCTCTTTATTCTTATCGGCCTGGTGTCAGTCGGTTTTGTCCTTTATGATTACGTAACTGCAAAACAAATAGCAGTTAATGCGCACAACTTTGAGCGAAAAAATTCTGTTCAACAGGAAGAAATATTCGAGCAGAGAAGGCAGATACAGAATTTAGCGGATAAGATTGAAGCATTCAAGACGAAACTGACATCCTTAAAAAAGTTTGAAAAAAAGATACGGGTTATTGCAAATATTGAAAAATCTGATGATCTGAACGATTTTTTAGGAGTCGGCGGACCTAATCCGGAGATCCTTAAAACAAAGATACAGGTTACAAAAAAACATAACAGTTTGATTAGGGAAATGCATGAACAGTTAGAACAATTCGATCATGCAGCGGAAACCCAAAAAAATGATTTTGAGACTCTTGCTAAAAAGCTAGAACACCAGCAGAATATCCTGGCGTCCACACCTGCCATACGCCCCATTTCCAAAGGATGGATCTCATCCAAGTTCGGATACCGGGTATCTCCTTTTACAGGACGTAAAGAACTCCACAAAGGGATTGATTTTGCGACACGAAAGGGCAATCCTATTTTCGCAACTGCTGATGGCCTTGTAACATTCTCAGGAACTAAAGGATGGCTTGGCAAAGCAGTGATTATTGACCACGGACATGGGATGTCGACTCGTTATGGTCATGCATGTAAACTTTTAAAAAAACGGGGAGACCGGGTCAAAAAAGGCGATGTTATAGCTCTTGTCGGTAGCACAGGTCGCAGCACCGGATCTCATGTTCATTATGAGGTCAGGCTTAACGGTATATCGGTAAATCCTGACAAATTCATACTAAACTAAGTTCCCTTATTACCCCAAAAAAATCGACAATTCATTTCTGAATAATTCCGCTTAAAAAACAGGGAAGTTATTTCATCATCCTTCCTAACTAACCACCAATGAGGTCTTCAAATAGATGATCGGCCAGTTTTTAACAAAAATATTCGGCAGTAAAAATGAACGTGAATTGAAAATACTTCAACCGGCTGTTCAGTTGGTAAATTCTTTGGAACCGGAAATGCATGGGCTGAGTGATGACGAACTCAGGGCAAAAACAGGGTACTTCAAAGAACAGAACGAGAATGGGGCAACACTTGAAGATATCCTGCCGGAAGTCTTTGCCACAGTGCGTGAAGCTTCCGTGCGAGTACTCAAGATGAGGCATTTTGACGTTCAACTCATAGGAGGACTGGTACTTAATTCCGGCAATATCGCTGAAATGAAAACAGGAGAAGGCAAAACCCTGGCTGCCACTCTTCCAGCATACCTTAATGCATTAACAGGCAAAGGCGTACATATTGTTACAGTCAATGATTATCTTGCCAGGCGCGATACGGAATGGATGGGTCAACTATATAATTTTCTCGGACTTTCCGTGGGCAGCATACTGCACGAAATGGATGATGCCGAGCGGAAGGAAGCATACGCGTCAGATATAACTTACGGAACCAACAATGAATTCGGGTTTGATTATTTGCGGGATAATATGAAATTTGATATTGAGTCGATTGTTCAGCCCCTGCTAAATTTTGCCATAGTTGACGAGGTTGACAGTATATTGATAGATGAGGCTCGGACGCCTCTGATTATATCGGGTGCTGCAGAAAAATCGACGGATCTCTATTATCAGATCAATAGAATAATACCGCGTCTTAAAAGGGATATTGATTACGCGATAGACGAAAAAGCCAGAAGCTCCATGCTGACCGAAGAAGGCGTCGTAAATTTGGAAAAAATTTTTAAGATCGACAACCTTTACGACCCCGATCATATTGAACTCCTCCACCATATTAACCAGGGTTTGAAAGCTCATTCTCTTTTTAAACTCGATGTCGATTATATAGTTAAAGAGGGTGAAGTTATAATTGTAGATGAATTCACAGGCAGACTTATGCCCGGGCGCAGATACAGTGAGGGACTGCATCAGGCCCTGGAAGCGAAAGAGGATGTAAAAATAGAGAATGAGAATCAGACGCTTGCCACAATTACTTTTCAGAACTACTTCAGGATGTATGACAAATTATCCGGAATGACCGGAACTGCGGATACCGAAGCCGGTGAGTTTAAAAAAATATATGACCTGAGCGTTGTCGTAATTCCGACTCACCAGGAAATGATAAGAAATGATTATCCGGATCAGATCTACAAAACCAGGAAGGAAAAATATAATGCCGCTATGGATGGGATTGTTGAACTCCATAAAAAAGGGCAGCCTGTGCTGGTCGGCACTGTTTCAATAGATGTGTCCGAAGATTTTTCGAAAAAGCTGAAAAAAAGGGGGATAAAACATACTGTTCTTAATGCAAAAAATCATGGAAAAGAGGCTGAAATAATCAGCCTGGCAGGGCAGGAAGGGGCGGTAACTATTTCAACAAACATGGCGGGCCGAGGGACTGACATTGTTCTTGGTGAAGGAGTCGCTGATCTGGGTGGATTGCATATTATGGGGACGGAAAGGCATGAAAGCAGGAGGATAGACAACCAGCTAAGAGGAAGATCGGGAAGGCAGGGCGACCCTGGTTCTTCACGATTTTACCTTGCGCTTGAAGATGATCTGCTTAGAATTTTCGGCGGCGATAGAATAACCAATGTTATGGAAAAACTCGGAATGGAAGAAGGGGAACCTATTGAGCACAATCTTATCAGCAGGGCAATAGAGAATGCTCAGGCAAAGGTTGAAGGCCGTAATTTTGATATAAGAAAGCAGTTAATAGAATACGATGATGTCATGAATCAGCAAAGGGAGGTAATCTACAAGCAGCGTCGTGAAGCTCTTGAAGGGAAAAATCTGAAAGACGCGATTAAGGATATGATGTATGACCAATCAGAAGTGATTGCCGGCAATTTTGCAGATGATAAAACTTTTTCCGAGGAATGGGATTGGGATGGCATTAAAAAAATGGTTCGCGAAAAGTTTCACTTTCATCTGGACAGTATCGACAATGATACAATGGATGGTTTGACAAGAGAGGGTTTGACGGAGTTGATATACGAATCATCCATGGAGATATATAAAATTCGTGAATCTCTTATAGGCGAGGAAGATTTCAGAACTCTTGAACGGATTGTAATGCTTCAGACTGTTGATAAGCTATGGAAGGACCATCTCCTAAGCATGGATCATCTTAAAGAAGGTATCGGTCTCAGAGGTTATGCCCAGCAGGATCCTCTTATAATCTACAAAAAAGAAGGGTTTGAAATGTTCCGGGATATGATATCAAGGGTCAAGGAAGAGATAGTCGGACTCTTGTTTCGAATCCGGATAGAGCAACCGGAGAGGATAAATGACCTAAAACGGCCAAAAGAACAGAATCTTGTCTTCTCCGGCGGAGATGAGAGTGAATCAAAGAAAACGCCTGTTAAACGAGCTGAAAAAAAGATTAGCAGGAATGCGCCATGTCCGTGCGGAAGCGGTAAAAAATATAAAAAATGCTGCGGGAAATAATTGTGTATACGGGTTATCCTTTTCGCCGGCGCAGGAGCATTATGCATCGACAGTTAAACTTGCGAATTTATTTTTGAGTGAACCCTTAAAGCTAATGGCATTTACTCATGTGCATAATGTTTAGTACTAGTAATTAGTTAAAAAATAAATGCTTGCCTGTTGAGCTCACATTTTTCAACTCATTTTTTTCCTTTCGTTCCTGAAGGTAGATAGATTATCCCGTTCGTGTTATTGAAATTGGTTATAGATAGTGACTGAAAGAAAACCCTATTAATCATAATAAAACAAGGTGTTATTGTTTGTTTATTTAAATGAAGTTTGCTGGAAATAGTTGTTTTATCAACATGATGGACAGTTTTCGCCCAGGCACTCAATAAAGCAAGAGCGTTTGAAAAATTTAAATAAAATTATTGACAATCCTTTATTATTCAATTACTAGTAGCGCCATCACTCTACTGAAAGAAGATTGATGGCATTTTATTAAATAAAACAATTGGTTGGGAGATTACTTATGCCGGTACCAAAGCGTAAAACATCAAAGTCAAAACGTGATAAACGTAGAACGCATAAAAAGATTGATGGTCAGGCGGTCATGACCTGCCCTGATTGTGGGGAGGCAAAACTGCCGCATCATGTATGCCTGGAATGCGGCACATATAGAGGCCGTAATGTTATAGATACTGAAGAATAATAAATAATCAAGGGGATGTTAACATATGACGGAGACTGAAAATGAAGGGGGTGCTCATCTGCAAGGCCTTGACGAGGATTTACTGCAGATGGTCCTTGATACTGTAGAGCAGGTCAGAAAGCGGCTTCTTACCAAGGAAACTATTCTCGAATTTGACAAGAATGATATCTTCCCGGAAGAGATAATCAGGACGATGCTGGGCCCGGATATCGGGCTGCATCTTCTTTCTATCCCTGAAGAATATGGAGGTATGGGGGGCGGCGCTCGGGATTCATGCGCTCTTGTTAGAGTCATCTCCAGAATATGCCTTGGTGTCAGCACGGCATTTTTTGCGATTCAGCTTGGTGCCGATCCTATATTGGTAGGCGGAACTGAGGAACAGAAACAAAAGTGGCTTGGCGCTATATCTTCAGGTGAAACACTGGTAGCATATGCGGTTACAGAAGCCGAAGCCGGCAGTAATCTGGCAGCCTTAAAAACCAAAGCCGAACCTGTAATGAACGATGCCGGTCAGGTAACCGGATACAAGATAAACGGTTCAAAACAGTTTATCTCAACCGGCGGTTATGCCGATTTTATTACGCTTCTGGCGAAAACTTCTGAGGGGCCTACTTTTTTCGTTGTTGAAAAGGGCACAGAGGGTTTTGTACAGGGCAAGGGCGAGGAAAAGCACGGGCTGCATGCTTCTAATACCTCTCCATTATCATTTGCCGATGTTTTGGTTCCTGTGGAGAACCTCATAGGGGGTATTCCGGGGCAGGGTCTTAAACAGGCCGGTAAGGTTTTCGGATATACAAGGCTAATGGTCGCGGCCATGGCTATTGGAGCAGGCGAAGCCGCCTTGAATATCGTGATCCCTTATGCAAAAGAGAGGATCCAGTTCGGTTCTCCTCTTTCAGAAAAGCAGGGCTACACTCACAAACTGGTTGTTCCCAATGCGGTACGGATGGAGGCTGCAGCGGCCTACATGGAAGAAGTGGGCTTGCGTTGTGATTCAGGAGAGGAAGGGCTTGACGTGGAGGGCTCAATCGCCAAGCTGTTTGCTACGGAGGCAGCCAACAAGACTGCTGAGGACGCTATTCAAGCGCTTGGCGGGTATGGCTATATATGCGAATATGAAGTTGAAAAGATTAAAAGGGATGTAAAGGTTACTTGCATCTACGAAGGTACAAGTGAAATTCAGCAGAATATCATCAGCACATTCAGGTGGAAAAAGACAAGAAAAACAAAAGGGGCTTTTTATAAGGATATGGCCCTGGAAATGGAAGAACTTGACGCTGAAATGGGTGATATGGGGTGCAGATATTATGGCCTTTCAGCCGCAGGGTTGAATGAGCTTATTAGCGTAGCCCATGAAAACAGGCTCACCAGAAAACAGTTTGTAATGTTTGCTTTGGCTGATTTGATGACTTTGGTGGAGGTGGGGGTCAGTTTTGCCCGCAAGGCATTTGCCCTTACAAAGGGAGGAAGTCCTGATGCTGAAAAGATCAGGGCGATGAACCGTATTTTTGCCAATGAGGTCGCTGATTTCGCTGCAGGCAGCATACGCAAAATACTTATGGGGACCGGGCAGTTTGATAATTCTTTTAAAGCCGGTTTTATGGAAAAAGTATCATATGATAAGCTTTCCGGCAGTTGTGAAAATATCATAAACGATATGGACCAGGTGGCTGATATACTTTTTGCGAGGTAATGATGGCAGCTATGAATAAACGAATAGTAGTTGTAACCGGGGCTTCCAGGGGAATAGGTCGCGCCATTTGTCTTTCCATGGCGGAACCGGGGACGGAAATCTACTTTAACTATTATGTTCCCGGAGATGATTCGGCTGAAGTTGCCGCCGCGGCCGAGACGGAAAAACTCATTCTGGAAAAAGGCGGAACCTCCACAAGCAGCAGTGTTAATGTTGCATCAGAGCAGGAAGTGGCTGCTTTTTTTAAAAATATCATTGATAAAGCCGGTAAAATTGATGTCCTGGTCAATAATGCCGGGATTACCAGGGACAGCCTGCTGGTCAGGATGAAGGAAAAGGACTGGGATGCAGTTCTTGATGTAAATTTAAAAGGAGCTTTTCTCTGTACTAAGGCCGCTGCCAGGGAAATGATGAAAAACCGTTACGGACATATTATTAACATTGCTTCGGTTGTGGGTGTGATCGGCAACCCGGGGCAGGCAAATTATGTTGCTTCCAAGGCGGGAATAATAGGGTTGACAAAATCGGCCGCAAGAGAGCTTGCATCCCGTGGGATTACGGTTAATGCAGTAGCTCCCGGTTTTATCGAAACGGATATGACGGCTGCGCTTTCGGACAAGGCCAGGGAGGCTATGTTAAATCAGGTTCCCCTTGGACGTCCCGGCCGGCCCGAAGATGTTGCAGAGATAGTTGCTTTTTTGGCCTCTGATAAAGCTTCTTATGTTACGGGCCAAGTAATTCATATAAGTGGTGGAATGTATATTTGAAAGGAGTAATGTTAAATGTCAGTAGCTGAACAAGTAAAGAAGATAATAGCAGATAAACTTAGTGTTGAACTTGAGGAAGTTGTGCCTGCGGCATCCTTTGTTGATGATCTGGGAGCCGATTCACTTGATCTGGTTGAGCTGATTATGTCCATAGAAGAGGAATTTGATGTGGAAATATCGGATGAAGATGCGGAAAAGTTGATCATTGTTCAGGATGCTATGGATTATATAGCAAAACATGAATAAGGAGAGGTCTTTGTTGGGCAGAAGGGTAGTTATTACTGGTGTGGGACTTGTAACCCCTTTGGGAATAGGCGTTGATGAGACCTGGACGGCTCTGTGCGCAGGCCGGTCGGGGATTGATGAAATAACAAGATTTGATGCTTCGGCCTATGCGACAAAAATTGCTGGAGAGGTGAAGGACTTTCGCCCCGAAGATTTTTTGCAAAAAAAGGATGCTAAACGGGTTGAGCTTTTTTTGGCCTATGCCATAGCCGCAACTCGTATGGCCATTGAAGATTCCGGTCTTGTTATAGACGATTCAAACGGAAACAGGGTTGGCGTTATAACTGGGTGCGGACTCGGCGGGCTTAATATGATAGAGCAAACCAGCGTCATGATAAGTAAAAAGGGGCCCAAAAGAGTCACTCCCTTTTTTATCCCCATGATAATAGGCAACATGGCGCCGGGGATGATTTCGATTTACTTTGGCGCCAAAGGCCCTAACTCTTCAATAGCAACAGCATGTGCCGCAAGCACCCATTCGGTTGGAGAGGCTTTTGCAACCATAGCCAGAGGTGGGGCCGATGCAATGATAACAGGGGGTGTGGAGTCTGTGATCAGCCCGTGCTGCATTGGCGGATTTGGTGCCATGAAAGCTCTTTCCACACGTAATGATGAACCTCAGCGAGCCTCACGGCCTTTTGACCGTGATCGTGACGGTTTTGTGGTTGGTGAAGGAAGCGGCATTCTTATACTCGAGGCCCTTGACAACGCACTTGAAAGAGGCGCGCATATTTATGCGGAAATAGCCGGATACGGGATGAGCGGAGATGGTTATCATATGGCTGCTCCGGCCCCTAATGGCGAGGGGGCAGCAAGGTGCATGCGCGCGGCCATTGATGATGCCGGTATATTGCATGACAAGATAGACTATATTAATGCTCATGGAACATCAACTCCGATGAATGATCTTTATGAAACAATGGCTATTAAAGAAGTCTTTAAGGATCATGCCTTTAAAATAGCCGTCAGCTCAACCAAGTCGATGACCGGCCACCTGCTTGGTGGCAGTGGAGGAGTTGAGGCGGTTTTTACTGCCATGTCGATTCATGAAGGTATAGCCCCGCCCACCATAAATCTTGACAATCCTTCCGATGAGTGTGACCTTGACTATGTGCCGCATATTGCGCGTAACATGAATATTGATTTCGCAATGACCAACTCATTCGGTTTTGGCGGGACAAACGCAAGCCTTATTTTTAAAAAATATTCCTGACCTGTTTTTAAACGAAACGTAGGGGTTCAAGGTTTTTCGAATGAAATGTAGGGGTTCAAAATTTTTCAAACGAAACGTAGGGGGCAAAATTTTTCAAATGAAATGTAGGGGTTCAAAATTTTGAACCCCTACTACATTATAGATTGCATATCATTTCGTGATTAACATAGAAAACATTTCCAAAAGCTTTGGAGGCAATTCACTCTTTAAAGGGATTAGTTTCAGAGTCAATCATAGAGAAAGAGTCGGTATTGTGGGGAGAAACGGCCACGGCAAAACTACTCTTTTTCGGCTTATAGCCGGGGATGAAGACTTTGATGGCGGTTCCATAACAGTTCCGAAAAATTACCGGATCGGCTATGTGCGACAGCAGCTTGACTTTACAGAAGATTCCATCCTTGCAGAGGGTGAAAAAGGTCTGCCGGAGCATGAACGTGATCAGTCATGGAAAGTCGAAAAAATTCTTACTGGATTGGGATTCGCCTTAAATGATTTTGGGAGACCCCCAAAAGAATTCTCTGGTGGATTCCAGGTCCGCCTGAATCTCGCAAAGGCACTTCTCTCCGAGCCTGATCTCCTCCTCCTTGATGAACCGACCAATTATCTGGACATCACCTCCATACGATGGATAGAGCGTTTTCTTAATGACTGGCCCCGAGAACTGATGCTGATTTCCCACAACAGAAGTTTCATGGACAGGATCGTTACTCATACTGTGGGTATTCATCGCAAAAAGATTCGCAAGATAGCCGGTAATACTGAAAAATATTATCAACAGATAGCCCAGCAGGAGGAGATATACGAAAAAACACGTATCAATGATGACAAACGCAGAAAAGATGTTCAACTCTTCATAAGCAGGTTCAGAGCCAAGGCAAGGCTCGCAAACCTTGTGCAGTCAAGAATCAAATCTTTGAACAGGATGGAAAAAAGGGACAAGCTGGAAAAACAAAGCGACCTTGAGTTTTCATTCAGAAGCCTCACCTTTAGAAGTAAATACCTTATGAGCGCGCATAATATTTCATTTGCATATGATAACGAAGATTTCATTATTGAAAATTTTAATATTACAATAGGGGCCGGAGATAGAATATGCGTGGTCGGGCAAAACGGTCGAGGTAAAACAACCCTTGTTAAAATATTGGCTGGTGCGCTGCGGCCTGATAAGGGTGAAATAAAATATAATCCGGCCGCATCAAAAGGTTTTTTTGAGCAGACAAACGTCAAAAGCCTTACTGGCAGTTTTACCGTGGAGGAAGAAATTTTATCGTCTCACCCTGATGTTGACAGGCAGATGGCCAGGAATATTTGCGGGGCCATGATGTTCGGGGGAGATGCTGCCTTGAAAAAGATACGCGTTCTCTCCGGAGGAGAAAAAAGCAGGGTAATGCTGGGCAAGCTTCTTGCATCACCGGTTAACCTGTTACTTCTTGATGAGCCGACAAATCATCTGGATATGGAATCAAGCGATGCCTTGCTGGAAGCTATCGATGATTTCGATGGAGCCGTTGTAATGGTTACCCATAACGAGATGTTTCTGCATGCTCTGGCAGACCGCTTAATTATATTTCAGAATGGGTCTATTGATCTTTTTGAGGGCTCTTATCAAAGCTTTCTTGATAAAGGCGGTTGGGGAGATAATAGTATCGAAAAACAAGCCTCTAATAGCAAGGGATTAGCTGCTAAAAAGACGGGTGCTCAAAAAAATAAACAAAAATCAAGACGTGAAAGATCAGGGCTTTTGTTTAAACGTTCCCAGGTGTTGAAACCGCTTAAACAGAAGATAAAAAAAATTGAGAAAGAAATAGAGAGTTGTGAAAAACAACTTGATAGCTTCAACTTGGAAATCGTGGATGCATCACATAAACATGATGGTGAAAGAATAGCAGCGTTGTCCATAGAGATTCATGCATGTAACTCGAAAATCGATTCTTTTTATGATGAACTCGAGGGATTGACGGATACTCTCGCGGAAGAGGAAGCAAAATTTGATCAATCGTGACCCCCCGGACATAATAATGAACAAAAAAACCAAGATTTTTTTATATTTTTTTTTATATTACTGGCTTCCCCTTTTATTATATTGCATTCTTATCTACACTCTTTCTTCCCATAAGTATCCTGTGTGTGTCCCCAAAATTTTTTCTGCAGATAAATTCATTCATTTTTTTGCATATGCTTTTCTCGGGCTGCTTGTTATTAGAGCATTCGCAACCCTCCGGCTTAAAGAGAATATCGCTTTGCTGATTATGATCAGTATTCTTTTGTCGACTATTTACGGGCTCAGCGATGAAATGCATCAGTATTTTGTTCCATACAGATGCGCTGATATCAAGGATATTTTTGCCGATTTGTTCGGCAGCGCTTTTGGTGTATATCTTTATTATTTGTTATCTATTAAATACCGTGTTGCTGTATTAATTCCCGGATTGACAAATTGGTGTAAATTTTGTAAAAAAGATAAATAAATTTTGTAACCGTTCACGGTTGTCGGTTCACAGTTAACGGTTTAAAAACATATCATAACTCGAATTTTAAACTGAAAATGTAAAATTGCCCTTATTCCCAGGCTCTGCCTGGGAATAAGGTGATAACGATGAGCGAAGCCTAATAAGCATTTTGGCTATAAATTTCAAAATTCTTTGGTTTTTCAAACCGTAAACTGATAACTGTAAACCGTGAACGGGTATTACATTATATACTGATTGAGACCTTATAAGGAGATAAATATATACCATGGAGTCACAAAACAGCATCATAATCAATGGAAATGAATTCTCATTCGAGCAAGGGGATACCATACTTGAAG
>JAERRQ010000190.1 GCA_016735355.1 Desulfobacterales bacterium
ACGCTTATGGCTTCCAGGCTTATTTTACGCCGCGGATATCTGTTAATGAGGGATATTCCGATAATATTTATCTGTCATCTATCAATAAAGAGCATGACTATATTACCAGCATAACGCCGGGATTTACGCTTGACCTTCCAGGGCAGCGTCTCGGCGCGACTATTTCTTATGAACCATCCTTTGTTTTTTATAAAAGAGCAACAGACAATGACACAATCAGGCATAGTGCCCAGTTTTCAGGATGGAGCGCTTTAGGTAAAAACACGAGGCTTGAACTTAATAATTCATTTCTGCGTACTGAAGACCCGCTTGGAGAAGATGATCTTTTTTTGGAAACAGGTGAATCCCTGGGAGATCCGGATTATACTGTGCGCCAGAGCAGAGAACCTTATTATACAAACACAACCAGCCTTAATCTTACCCACCAGTTCGGCGCGGCCGATTTTTTCCGGATGGGATATACTTTCGGCCTTCTCCAGAATGAGAATCCGGAAGATGATGATAATAAAAGTCATACACCTTCCATCGGACTTACATACTGGTTCCTGCCTGACATGGGGTTTGAAACGGATTTTTCATACACCAAGGCGGAATATTCCGGCACGGATGATCCTGCTGATGATTTCAAAGAATGGCAGGGAAGCTTAAGACTGATTAAACGATTTTCCAGGCATCTGGAAGGATTTATAAATTATAACCATATAATCATGGATTATAAGGGCGATGAAGAAGATTACCAGGTTTTTGATCCTTCCATAGGCATTAATTATGCAATTTCAGACGACGCGCACCTTAATATAGGTGCAGGATATTTTATGCAGGAGAGGGAGGAAAGTGACGGCGATTCCGGCCTTTCTTTGCCCGGCGATATCGGAAAAGCCTGGGATTTCAGACGCGGCTCAATAGGTATAACCGGGGCAATGGGGTATGATGAAGCCAATCTGGGGGCTGAAAACCTGGGATTTGAGAAATATTACGAGATTGCCTGCACAGGTGAATACGGTTTGACCCGGCGTTTGAGCGCGAATACCAGCTACTCTTTCAGACGCAGCAAATATGTTGATACAGATGAAAACCGGATCGACAGAACCTCAAGTTTCGGGGCCGGGTTTCGTTACGCGCCGACGAGATGGATTTTTTTAGACCTGAATTATCAGTATAACACTGTTACCTCGACCGATAGAGAAGATGAATATGATGAAAACAGGGCTGTTTTTTCAATTTCATTTGTGCCTGAAAGTCCCTGGAGGCTGGGAAGCTAATAAATTGTAAATCTATGTGCCGGGAGGAATAAAACCTTGAATATTGATCAAGTTAAAGCGCAATTAAAACAAAATCCGAAAAAATGGCTGGTGACCGGTGTTGCCGGTTTTATTGGGTCAAACTTGCTCGAAGTTTTGCTCGATTTAGGTCAAACTGTTACAGGCCTTGACAATTTTTCAACCGGCAAGCAGGAGAATCTGGATGGGGTGGAGCAGATTGCATGCCCTGACAAGTGGCAAAATTTCACTTTTTTAAAAAAGGATATTGTCAATCTACCGGACTGTATGGAGGCTTGCACCGGTGTTG
Source organism: Desulfobacterales bacterium (assembly GCA_016735355.1). GTDB lineage: Bacteria > Desulfobacterota > Desulfobacteria > Desulfobacterales > BuS5 > BuS5. The sequence goes on from JAERRQ010000190.1 coordinate 1,570, forward strand.
ACTATGTTCTGCACCAGGCGGCTTTGGGAAGTGTACCAAGATCAATTGATGATCCCCTGACAACCAATAGTTCCAATATTGACGGATTTGTTAATATGCTTGTAGCGGCAAGAGATAACAGCGTTAAAAGATTCGTCTATGCCGCATCTTCATCTACCTACGGCGATCATCCCGATCTTCCCAAGGTTGAAGATAAAATCGGCCGCCCACTTTCACCTTATGCTGTTACCAAGTATGTTAATGAACTTTATGCAGATGTTTTTGCCACAACTTACGGAACTGAAAGTATAGGCCTGAGATATTTTAATGTTTTTGGAAAAAGACAGGACCCGGAAGGCGCTTATGCAGCGGTAATCCCTAAATGGATCGATATTTTGCTGCAAGGCAATCAGCCTGTAATAAACGGAGACGGAGAAACAAGCCGGGATTACTGCTATATAGATAATACAGTGCAGGCCAATATCCTTGCTGCCGTAACCGACAATCCCGAAGCAGTTAACAAGGTTTACAATGTAGCCTTTGGCGAAAAAACCACATTGAATGAACTTCTTGATATGATCAAAAGCGGACTTTCGGCACATAAACCTGAAATCGCAAAAATTAAACCTGTTTATGGCCCCTTTCGTCAAGGAGACGTCCGCCATTCTCTGGCCGACATCAGCCGGGCGGAGGAATTACTTCAATACTCACCTCAATATAACGTTAAAACCGGCATGCAGGCAACAATAGACTGGTATATGAAAAATATTATAATTAAAGCCTAAACAAAGGTAAATCAAAATTGTAAAATACACAGGACATCCACAATATTCAATTGCATT
>JAERRQ010000111.1 GCA_016735355.1 Desulfobacterales bacterium
GGCAAAAATTTCTTTGGCTTCTCGCCGGCCAAAGTGCCTTCACAGTCCGCCTGGGAACTGGGCAAAAAAGCGGCGGAAGCGATAATATCCAAAAGCTTGCAGGAAAAAAACCGGTACCCTCAAAAAGTGGCGGTTATATTATGGGCTACAGAAACCATCCGGAATGAAGGGGTGAACGAATCGACCATCCTTTATCTGCTTGGCCTTGAACCGGTCCGGGACAGGTCCGGCCGGGTCAAAGGGACAAAAGTTATTCCCGGAAAAAAGCTTAACCGGCCGCGTATAGATGTGCTGATCAATCCATCCGGCCTGTACCGGGACCTGTTTCCAGAAAAACTCATATTTCTTGACCAGGCCGTTCAAAAAGCATCTGCCTTGACCGATATAGAAAACCTGGTCAAAAAGCACAGCATTGAGATTAAAAACCGGCTGCTCGAATCCGGCATGAATCAAAAAGATGCGGATGCTTTAAGCCGCGTCAGGATATTCACAGAAAGGCCCGGTTCTTACGGCAACGGAGTATCCGAACTGACATCCGCATCAGGATTCTGGGAATCGGATGAAGAGATAGTCAAAGTATTTGAAAAACGTTCCGGTTTTGCTTTCGGGATGGGCAAATGGGGCCGGGAGGCCCAAAATGCTTTCAAGGAAAACCTCAAAGACGTTGACGTTGCAATCCATTCAAGATCGTCCAATATCTACGGCACAATGGATAATGACGATATGTTCCAGTACCTGGGCGGCATATCCCTGGCTGTAAAAAAAGAGAGCGGTCAAACACCTGACACGCTGGTCACAATGCAGCAGTCGGCCGGCAAGGTTAAAGTGGAAAATATAGCCCAAACCATAGGCCGCGAACTCAGGACAAGATATTTGAACCCCAAGTGGATCAAGGGGATGCAGGAAGAAAATTATGCCGGTGCCCGTGAAATGGCTAAATTTGTGGAATATATGTGGGGCTGGCAGGTAACCGTGCCTGATGCTATAGATAAAACAAAATGGGACCAGACTTATGATGTTTACGTGGAAGATAAATACGGCCTTGATATAAAAAAATTTTTTAATAAGGAAAATCCATGGGCTTTTCAATCGATTAGCGCCAGGATGCTGGAAGCGGTGCGCAAAAAATACTGGCAGGCCGATGATAAAAAAATAAAAAAACTGGCAGTCGATTATGCTGTGAATGTTGTGGAAAAAGGAGTGGCCTGCTGTGATCATACCTGCAATAATCCGCTCCTTAACCGGATGGTGGTGAATATTATTTCGATTCCCGGAGTAATGTCGCCGGAAATGGCGGCAAAATTCAAACTTGCAATTGAACAAGCCATGGCCAAGAGCCTGGAAAAGCAGGTGGAAGAAAGGAAAACTCTGCACAAAAAATTAAACCAGGGGTTTGATAAAAAAGAGCCTTTAAAGAATACGGAGAATGGTAAGGAGACAGCCCGGATTGAAGGCTACAAGATGAAAGAATTGAAACCAAAGGATGAAACAACCGAAACGGCATCTTCAGGAGTAGAATGGTTTGCTTCCCTGTTTGTTATTTTTTTAATCGGTCTTTTTGCCTGGGGAACAAGAAAAAAGCATATCTTATATTCATTCCTCCTGGCGCTTCTTATAACTCCGGCAAGTCAGGCGATATTCCCATACGGTTACGCCCTGGCCGATGAACCTGTTCAAACTCTTGAAACCATAGTAGTAACGGCTGAGAAATTATCCGGTTATATAAAAAATCATCCCCAGCAGGTTGTAATTCTTGATCAAAAAGAGATCGAGGAACGAAATTTTCTGGAAGTCGCAGAAGCAATCGCTTCAATGCACGGGGTTGAAGTAAGACAACGGGACAGCGGTACAAGTATCTCCATCCGGGGCGGGGGCGGCTCCGGCAAGGTGCTGGTTTTAATTGACGGCCGGCCGCTGAACTCAGGACAGTATGGCGGGGGAGACCTGGGAAGGATTCCCATTGAAATTATAAAGAGTATATCCGTTTTTAAGCCGCCGGTACCGGTCTGGCTGGGCCCAGGCAGCGCGGCCGGAGCCATTAACCTGACAACCAAAAAAAATCTGGGCAATCGCCGGGGTAAAAAGGCCAAAGCCCGCATAAAGGTCAGGGGCGGATCATTCGGCCAGGCGGATATAAGCAGCTATGCCATAAAGCCTTTGCAGGACGGTAGCCTGATGCTGACAGCCGGCGGCGGGCATAAAGACGGCCGGCGCTCTAACAGTTATAAAGACAAAGGGAATTTCAGCTTTAACTGGAACAAAAAAAATGAAAATCAGACCCAATATGCCGTCAACGGACGTTATTATCATGT
>JAERRQ010000145.1 GCA_016735355.1 Desulfobacterales bacterium
GCGGGTATTTCCGCCGAAAGCGGTATCCCCACTTTCCGTGGGTCGGAAGGATACTGGAGCATAGGTTCAAAGGAATATCACCCTCAAGAGATGGCCACCTACAGTATGTTTATGCAAAAGCCGGATGAGGTTTGGAAATGGTATCTTTACAGAATGAACATCTGCAGAAAGGCCAAGCCGAATCCGGGGCATATTGCCCTGGTTGAAATGGAAAAACTTTTTCAGGACAGATTTGTTATCATAACCCAAAATGTCGACAGCCTGCACCTGCGGGCCGGCAACAGCCTTGCAAGAACATATCAAATACATGGCAACATCTTCTTCATGCGCTGCGTGCATGACTGCAATTCAAAAATTTATCCGCTCCCCGGAGATCTGCCGGGTAAAGAAAAAGGAGAAGATATTACAGAAGAAGAACGGCAACTGCTCAAGTGCCCTGATTGCGGAAAAAATACCAGACCCCATGTACTCTGGTTTGATGAATCCTATAATGAAAAGCACTATCACTTCCACAGCTCCCTGGAGGTGGCCGCAGAAACGGAACTACTCCTGATAGTAGGCACTTCAGGCGCAACAAATCTTCCTAACCAGGTAGCTTGGGAAGTAAAAAATAATAACGCTATAATCATTGATATAAATATTGAAGAAAACCCGTTTACCAAGCTGGCGCTGTCAGTCGAGCGGGGATTTTTTATCAAACAAGCGAGCGGCACTGCTCTTTCGTCCATAATGGAAGTCTTCAAAAAATGAAATTAAATCTCTATTTTTACAATGTTTCAAATACTTCTTCCGCAGCTTTTATTGTTTTATCTATGTCTTCACTTTTATGAACTGCTGAAATAAAGATTGCTTCAAACTGCGAAGGCGCCAGGAATACTCCTTTTTTCAACATACCCTTATAATAAGCTGCAAACATATCAAGATCGCAGTTTTTGGCATCATTAAAATTCTTTACATCCTTATCTGAAAAAAACAGACCCAACATGCCGCCCACCCACTTGACCTGGATTTTTACTTCTCTCTTTGCAGCGGCCGTTTTGAGTCCTTCGACCAGACGTTTCGCTGTTTGATTTATCTTTTCATAAAAACCCGGTTTCTTCAACTCCAGCAGAGTTGCTATTCCGGCAGCCATGGCAAGAGGATTGCCGGACAATGTGCCGGCCTGATATACCGGCCCTTGGGGAGCAATATGCCCCATAATTTTTTTACGTCCGCCATAAGCTCCAACCGGCAAGCCGCCGCCTATAATTTTACCTAGACAGGTTATATCCGGATTAATCCCATACAGAGACTGGGCTCCTCCGTAAGCAACCCTGAAACCGGACATTACTTCATCAAAAATCAGCAAGGCCCCATGTTTTTCCGTCAAAGACCTTAATATCTCCAGAAAACCTTCCACCGGCGGAACAAGGCCCATGTTTCCCGCAACCGGCTCAACTATTACTGCAGCAATGCTGTCACCTCTCTCATCCATGAATTGTTTAAAACAATCAATATCATTAAACGGAAGAGAATTAGTGTGTTGGGCAATCGATTCAGGGATGCCGGGACTTCCCGGAATTCCAAGAGTTGCAACGCCTGATCCTGCCTCGACTAAAAGGGTATCTGCATGGCCATGATAACAGCCGTCAAATTTAACAATCATATCCCGGCCTGTATATCCCCGCGCAAGCCTCACGGCGCTCATGGCTGCTTCCGTACCCGAATTAACCATGCGCACCATCTCTATGGACGGCACCGCATTAATTACTGTTTCAGCAAGTCTTGTTTCAAGATCGGAGGGAGCTCCGAAACTGGTACCGCGATTTAAAACAGATCCAAGGGCCCTAATAACTGACGGATACCTGTGCCCTAATATCATTGGTCCCCAGGAACCTATGTAATCTATAAACGAGTTTCCATCCACATCATAGATCATACACCCTTCGGCATGATCTATAAAGACAGGTTCTTCACCGACAGATTTGCATGCCCGCACAGGACTGTTAACTCCGCCTGGTATTATACCAGTAGTTCTATTAAACAGGTTTTGTGATTTTTCTCGTTTCATGTTTAAATATAAATCCTCTAATAAAAAATTACCGGATGATTTTCGCTTCGCTATCGGTCAACACTTTCCTAAAACACCCATTCTATTACTTTTGAATTTTTAACGACCGATGCTATATGCCCGTTAAAAAAAAAGTGTTCAACTATCCAGGTTTTATTCATATAGCCCACAACAAGTTGATTTTTATCCACAATTTTTATAACATTACATTTTAAAAGATCTTTGATGCCTGTTCCGTTTGCTTTTATTACAGCCTCTTTGGCAGTCCAGTATCTAAAAAAAAGTCGATCCGGTTCGTCATCCGAAAGAGACCATTCATTTTGCCGTGCCGTTTTCTTAAAAAGAGACCTGGAGCATGACCTGATTTTTTCTATATCAATTCCAATCCTTGCTAATGAGAGTACACCACCGACATATTCATCCTTGTGGGTGATAGACCAGTATTTTCCATCAAATGGCTTGGGCGCCCCCTGATCATCTTTTAATAATTCGGTTAAAACAAAGCCATTTTTACGCGCTGAAACTGCAAGCGCTTTTCTTGCGTGCCGGCTTAAGGATAATACCTTTTCCCTGCCGGAAAGGATCTGATCTTTTTCAGACACAGGCAGTATGACGGGATAAATAATAGCCATAGCGCAGATTGCCCCTAATCACTCTTAAATAATTCCTTCTTCATTCTAACTGCGTCATCATAGACGCTCTTTTTTGAAACACCGAATTTTATTGCTATATTTTTTGAAAGTTTTGAGATGCTCTCATCGGATACTTTCAGTCTTCGCCTGATTTCGCCTAGGACAGTCTCCGGCGTAACTTTTTCTTTTTCCACACAGCCGCTTACTATAAGCGTACATTCTCCTTTGACAACAGTACGCTTTTTAATACTGTTAACAATCTCAGAGACTTGCCCCCTGATAAACTCTTCATGTATCTTTGTCATTTCACGGGCAAGAACTCCATATCTGTCGCCTAAGGTTTCTTTTATTTCCTCCAAAAAGCGTTCTATCCTCTTATTCGATTCATAAAATATCATTGTCCTTAATTCACATTTGAGCTCTATTAACTGTCTCAAACGTTTTCCTTTCTTTTTGGAAAGGAAGCCTGAAAAGACAAAAGAATCGGTGGGAAGACCTGAAACGGAAAGAGCTGTTACAGCAGCAGACACACCGGGAACCGGAATTATTTTTATACCTCCTGCAACAGCCTCTTTAATAAGGCGATATCCGGGATCAGAGACAGACGGAGTTCCGGCATTTGATACTAATGCGATGGATAATCCGGAATCTATTTTTTTAATCAGTCTTGCAGCACTCTCAGCTTCATTGTATTCATGATAAGATGTCAATCGATTGTTAATCTTGTAAAAAGCAAGAAGGCGGCCCGTCTTTCTCGTATCTTCTGCGGCGATAAGATCGACTTCTCCAAGAACCTTTAGCGCCCTTAGTGTAATATCATCCCTGTTTCCTATGGGTGTAGAAACAATATACAGGCAGCCCTGAACTTCGCTTTTTTCCGTATCATCTATAGGCAAGTTCAAAGGCATTTTTTATTATTTCTATTTCAGGAAGTTGTTTCGAAAAATTTATTGCCACTACATCAAATCTCGCTTTAGCATTGCTTAGCTTTTTTGTTTTAAGATAATAAAGCGCCGCCATAGATATTTTTTTCTGTTTCATGGCTGTTACCGCGTACTTGGGATTTCCGTAAAATGATGATCTTCTGGCTTTGACTTCCACAAAAACAAGAGTATCCCCGTCTTTTGCTATAATGTCAATCTCTCCAATTTTTGTACGATAATTTTTTTTGAGAATTTTATATCCTAATCTTTTCGCAAGATACCCGGCGGCTATTGATTCACTTTTTTGACCGAATTTTTGATTATTATTAAGCATGATCTGTAAATATAGAGATATTCGTAACCGTTCACGGTTATCGGTTTACAGTTAACAGTTTAATCGGAATACAGACTTAATATAGTTATGACTCGTCATTTGAATTTACAGCCCATCTACCGACTTTATAAATCAATTATTGGCATCCTTCATTAATACTCAAAAGTAGTTTACACTTTTTTTTAAAAATAAACTTATCTGTGTTTATCTGTGTGCATCTGTGTCCTATTATTGTTTAAAAAGTGTCAAGGGCAAATGAAGGATGCCCAATTATTCATAATCAAATAGACATACTGATTTGTTCATTTTGCCTTTTTTAGAAAACCGTAAACTGTAAACCGTGAACGGTTATAGATATTCTTTAACCCCTTTAAAGCTGCGCCTGTGAATAAGACACGGGCCGAACTTTTTTATAGCTTCCTTGTGGGCTTTGGTAGGATAACCCTTATGCCTGGAAAAGCCGAATTGAGGATATTTCCTGTCATATTCTTTCATAAGCCTGTCACGCGTTACCTTGGCGATAATGGATGCGGCGGCAATGGAAATGCTGAGAGAATCACCTTTGGGAATTGTAGTTTGAGGAAGGTCGGATGGAATAGTGAATGTACCGTCAATAAGCAGGCAGTCGGGTCTGATTTCAAGATTTTCAACCGCTTTAAACATTGACAGCAGAGTTGCCTGAAGTATGTTAATCCGATCAATTTTCGCGGAATCTACGATACCTGTTCCTGTTGCAAGAGCCTGCTTACAAATTTCATCATAAAGATAATCACGTTTTCCAGGGGTTAATTTTTTTGAGTCATTTATACCGGATACCGAAAAAGAATCAGAAAGGATTACTGCTGCGGAAACAACCGGACCAGCCAGAGGACCTCGGCCGGCTTCATCCAAGCCGGCAATTTTTAAAAAACCTTTATTGAAAGCTTCCCTTTCAAACTTCCACCAGTCCTGGCCCGCCAACTCTTTAATCGGCACTTTAATCGACAATATAGATACCACGGCCTCCTAATTAAAGCGTCGCTCTTTTATTCTGGCGGCCTTACCTTTTAAGTTGCGAAGATAATATATTTTTGACCTGCGCACACGACCTCTTGTTACAACTTCAATTTTATCGATGGTAGGGGAGTGAAGCAGAAAAATACGCTCAACGCCAATGCCGTATGAAACCTTACGTACCGTAAAAGTTGCGTTCGATTTGCCCTTGCGTTTGCTGATTACAACCCCTTCAAAAATCTGAATACGTTCCTTTTCACCCTCTCTTATCTTTGCATGCACCTTGACCGTATCACCGGCACGAAAATCCGGTATGTCAAGTCTCATGCTTTCTTTATTAAGCTGATCTATGATTTGCATAATGTCTCCTGAATTCTTATTTAAAAAAAACTTTCTATGGATTTTTAGATCCCCAACAGTCTGTCTAATATGATTGCAGCAGCAGACCTGACAGAAAGATGATTATAGTCTGTACAGCCCTTAACCGGTTCAAGCAAATAATCGGCGGCGCTGATAAATTCTTCAGTGAACCCCCACCCTGTTCCGAATAATAAAAGATATGTCCCGGAATTTTTAAGCATTGTACGAAAATTATCAATAGTCAGTTTATGCCCAAAATTTTTAGACGATGTAACAACTATTTTCGGAAAAAGCTCACACGTATTATATATCTCTCCAACAACTTCATTAAGAGAAGACTTTATACTTACCAACTCAAGGGCTTTGCGCCTGAGGGGGTTATACTCGGCCCCGGCTCCTTCGATCCAGTGTGAAGTTATCTTTTTAACGAGCCGTTGCTGGTCCATCAGAGGAGTTACAATATAGAATGCTTTAACACCGTAAGTTTTAGCCGCCCGTGACATATCATGAAGATCAAGATTTGTTACAGCCGATGTAATTATATCGCCATTACGATTAACTACCGGATAATGCATCAGCGCCATGTAAAGATTGGCTGCGTATAATTTTCTCAATGTCAAGACACCATTTTTTCAGAATATCTATCTCCCCGGAATCCAATCTTTTCTTTTCAAGCAGGTCCGGTCTTTTCAAAAAAGTTCTAATCAGAGATGATTCAAGCCTCCACTCATCAATGGCCCTATGGTTACCCGACAAAAGCACTTCAGGAACATCAATCTCCTCAAAACTTCTTGGCCTGGTATAATGCGCATGCTCCAGCAAGGTGTCTGAAAATGAATCTTTTTCCGCTGATTCAGCTCCTCCCAACGTATCAGGAAGCAATCTGGTCACTGCATCCATGATGACCATAGCCGGAAGCTCACCTCCGGTCAGAACATAATCACCAATAGAGATTTCAAAATCTATTAATGTGTCGCAAATGCGCTCATCAACGCCTTCATAACGGCCGCACACCAGAATAAGATTGTTGAATGATGCCAGAGCACAGGCCAGATTCTGATCAAACCTTCGCCCCTGGGGTGTAAGGAGGATTGTTTGCGAAGCAGGATTTTTTATTTTTGCGGTTCTTATTGCAGCAGCCATGGGCTCGGCTTTCATAACCATTCCGCATCCGCCGCCGAAAGGTCTGTCATCAGTCGACTTATGCCTGTCCATGGCAAAATCCCTAATATTTACTGTATGAGCAGATATACTCTTTTTTTCTATGGCCCTTCTTACTATTCCGTGGGACCAGAAAAGATCAAACATTTCCGGAAAAATTGTAAGAACAGCAAAATTCATATACCGACAACCGTCACAGCCCTTCCGGTAGATCTACGATCATTTTTTTATGTTCTAAACTAATCTTTAATACCACCGACTCAAGTGCTGGAATCAGCAGCTCGCTCTTTTTAATATTATCGGAATTCTCCACAACATAAACATCATTACTCCCTGTAGTTATTATTGATTCGACTCTTCCAAGAAACTCCCCGTTTACTGTAAAAACTGAAAGCCCTATAATATCAAACCAATAATATTCATTTTCATCAACCTCAGGGAGCTTGGATTGTTCAGTAAAAATCTCTGCCCCTTTCAGGGTCACAGCAAGATCCCGACTATAAATTCCGTCAAGTGATAAAAGAATAATGTTTTTGTGGGGCTTAGCCGATTCTATTACAAAATTCTTTTCCAATCCTTCAACATTAATAAGCAGAATTGAACTCCCTGCTTTAAATATAGAAATGGATTCTGCATATGAGTATACCTTGACGTTCCCCCTTACACCATGGACGCCAACAATCTTTCCGATTAAAAGAAAGCCCTCTTTCCCCACCAACTTATTCCATGATCTCAAGCACCGTTCTTTTTCTCACCTTGGCAGAAGCAGCGCTTAAAATCGTCCGCATGGCTCTTGCAGTCCGCCCTTGCTTACCGATAACCTTGCCCAGATCTTCCTTGGCAACTTTAAGTTCCAAAACTGAAGTCTGGTTCCCCTCTACCTCCGAGACCTCTACCTGATCAGGATTATCAACAAGTGCCTGAGCAATATATTTTACCAGCTCTTTCATAGATCCATCTCCTTTGTTAGGCTGTTCAAGAATGAAGGGTTGAACTTTTGCTGATTATGTAATTATCATACACTGGCAGCAAAAAAATCCTGTTTCTTCAAAAGGCTTTTTACTGTATCTGTAGGAATAGCGCCGTTATCCATCCAGTGTCTGACCCTGTCAACTTCAATAATAACTCCAGCCGGATCCTGTAATGGATTATATGTCCCTACCGATTCCAAAAATTTACCATCTCGTGGACATTCGGAATCTGCAACAACGATTCGATAAAAAGGCTTTTTCTTTGTGCCATATCTTGCCAATCTAATTTTTACTGACATTAATTCTCCTTAAACTTGCAGCACACCCCGGCCTAATCCATGCATGCCGCCCTGATTAAATTTTTTAAGCATCTTCATCATCTGAGCATAATTTTTAAGCAGCTTATTTACATCCTGTACACTCGCACCACTTCCCTTTGCAATCCTTTTTCTGCGGCTGCCATTAATAATAGTATGTTTTTGCCGCTCTATGGGTGTCATGGAATTAATAATAGCTTCAATCCTGGACAGCTCCTTTTCATCCACTTTAAGATTTTTCAGATGCTTGTTCTTACCGATCCCCGGTATCATCTTTATAATATCATCAAGCGCGCCCATCTTGCGCACCTGAACCATTTGGTCTCGAAAATCATCTAATGTAAAGTTGCTCTTCCTCAGTTTTTTTTCAAGTTCAGCGGCTTTTTTTGCATCTACTGTCGATTGTGCTTTTTCAATAAAGGTAAGGATATCTCCCATTCCAAGAATTCTTGAAGACATCCTGTCGGGATGAAAAGGCTCAAT
>JAERRQ010000015.1 GCA_016735355.1 Desulfobacterales bacterium
ATCATCCTGGCCTGCTCATAGGTCAGGCCGCCGATGCCCAGGATAAGTGACACGACGATATAAGGTAGAATTGTCATCTGAAGCAGTTTGATAAAAGCATCGCCGAAGATCTGCAAAAACGCGCAGTATTCTCCGAAAAAAATGCCACACACCCCCCCTAGAACAACCCCGATCAATATATTTGTGGATAAACTGAGGCGAAATCTTTTGTTTCTTGATTTGTCCATAGCAAAATCCTCCCAGACATACCTTTCGTGTTCCTTATACAGTATGTCTCTTGAAGTTAATATATTATGTAACCGTTCACGGTTTACAGTTTACGGTTTTCTAAAAAAGGCAAAATCAACAAAGCAGTACGTCTATTCGATTATGAATAATTTATTTATAAGGTAGGTTACCGTGCTTTAAATTCAAATGACGAGTCATAGTCTTTTATTAAGTCTGTATTTCGATTCAACCGTTAACCGTAAACCGACAACCGTGAACGGTTACTATATTATCGTGATCCACCCCCATATGGGCTACGTCCAGCCTGCCACTCTTTGCTCAGCACTGAATCTTAATTCTTGAATTCCCAGCCTATGAGAAACATGAGTTTTGAATCCCACTTCCTATCCGTATCTTCTGACGGCTCGTTATCGTATTCATAGTTGTGCTGAAATGTCATGGTAAGCCCCTTGTGTATCGGAAACCGAATTCCCTGGCGTGTTTTAATGAGCCAGTTGGTCGAATTAGCGGTTTTGAAATAGCCGTTCTGGTTGTGAAACAACTGAAAGGTCTTGTCGAAGAAATACTGATCATAACGGATCACCCATTGTTCAACCCCAAAATCCTGATTTTTAGCCTCAATAAAATCCTCCTTCACGTAACCGGGGCCGGCACTGACATACAGATTTAACGTGTCGGATTCAAAGAGCTGATATCCTGCGCCGCCTCCCAGTGTTGAGCGTAGATCCAGGTCGGTGAACTTGTCATGCTCAAAAAGCGAAAGCGCATAAAAAAACCACTTTTCAGTCAGGAAATGACTGTAGTTACCGTAGGCTTTCCAGTCCTCGGATGATGTGGCGCCACGGTCCTTGTCCTTGTTCAACTCTCCCCCGAGAATGAAACGGTTCTTTTTGGTGCGGGCTGAAAACTCACCATTGAAATGAGCCTCGTCAGTATCCGTGTTGCCCCGGTCCTTGCGAAGGCCCACATTGGCGCGCACTTTTATTGCGACAAGAGGCTTGTCTACCGGATTGATGGCCTTTACTTCCGCAAGTTTGAATTGGGCAGACGCCTCTATCTTTGCAGTCTTGGGCGTCATTTTGTTCCGCAGCGTTTCACCTGTAAATCCTTCCAAAATCGAACCATCGCTCAAAATAACCTTGAGAGGGTCTTCGGTGATCAGCTTCACGATCTTCTCCCAATCCACGGAAATCTCACCCGCGTAATCGGTTTTGAAAACCAATTTTTGGTTTTCCATGCGAATCATTTTTCCTGTAATGACATCCCCGTTCTCAAAATGCAGTTGGTCTGCCGTCACCGGAATAGATATTGAAAAGACACAGACCAGGATGAAGCTTAAAATTTTGAAACGCATTTTCATTTTTCATATCTTCGTTATACAATATCTCTTAAAGTCAATATTTTATCACGGTACTGCCCCAGACGCATAAACCCCTTTAATCGCCTTTCCTCGAATAGCAAATGAATATGCGTGGGTTCCCATAACTCCTGAATGAACGGCCTCAAAAAGAGGTTCTGTAACTTTCTTGGCGGATTTCCACTCAACAATAAAATTTGCTCCCCAACCTCCGCTTGTATCTGATGTTTGGATGAGAAAATATGTTGAGGCCATTGGTTTTAGTTCCTTCGGAGCATTCAGGTAGTTTTTTATGGGTTTGCCTTCGGAATTGTAATAATTTATCTCAGTAATATGAATTGAATTTGCAGAATCCGTATTCCTGATAATAAGATTTGCCGACATATTCAGTGGCATTCTTTCAGTGCCCCCTAAAAAAATATGGGAATATATCGGAACGTAAACCGTCTGACTTTTCCACAGCTTGATTTCTGATTCAGCATGACTCAGTGATGCGAAGATACATCCCAAAAAAAGTATCCCTAAACTCAATTTTACATATTTTTCCAGAACGCTTTTTCTCATTTTCTGCTCTCCCTTAATTGTGATTTTTGTGCTTTTTGTGGCAAAACTTTTTTTAATATTTCTTGGTTCCGGCTTGTCCTGATTGAGATCCTGATTGTATACTTTTTCGGTTTTAATTATTCCTTATGCTCCGATATTATTTTCCCAGGACAAATAAATGATATTCCCAGCTGACTTTTTGTGCTTAACATGACACCCTCAATAATCGGCTGGTTGACCTTATTGTCTGATTGCCACTTAACTATGAAATTTGCACCGGGGCCGCCCCTTTTATCATATACTTTTACCAAAAAATGTGTT
>JAERRQ010000155.1 GCA_016735355.1 Desulfobacterales bacterium
TCCACGGCATAGACTATATACCCCCGGATGAGCGTGTTGATCAGGATTATCCAGTCTATCTGACAACCGGACGGGTTATTTATCACTATCATACCGGCACAATGACAAGAAAAACAGGAGGATTGAATGAATGCGCTCCTGAGTGTTTTGTAGAGATTTCTCCGCAGGATGCTAAAAAATACGATCTGGACAACAAAGCGCTAGTTAATATTGCTTCCAGGAGAGGCGAGATCAAGGCAAAGGTGCTGATATCAGGCAAGGCCGTTGATGGAACGGTATTTATGCCATTCCATTTTGCGGAAGCTGCGGCAAACAAATTGACAAATGCTGCCTTGGACCCTGTTTCAGGGATACCGGAATACAAGGTATGTGCTGTTAAGTTGTCAAAAGCGGCGTAGTGATTTCAGGCAATATCTAAAAATTTTAAAGGCTGGTATTTATATCAGCCTTTTTTTATTAGGAACGTGGACGAAATAACTTACACTTTGTAGAGACAAGGCATGCCTTGTCTCTACGTCATTGCCGCCTTTGTTATTCAAAATCAATATTTTTCGTATGATATCAGTAGGGTTTGGGTTGCGGGCATCGCCCGCCTTAGTACCTTACGCCTGAAACCCTGTCATAAAAAACAAGAAAATCATAATGAAAAATTATAGCTCCACATTTTGTAGATGATTAACTTGATAAATGTGTAGGGGCAGAATCCATTTCTGCCCTTTATGAAATATGTCGGATTTGGACAGGGCGGATATGGAATCCGCCCCTACGTTCGTGAATATGCTTTAGCATAATGACAAATTCATGAAATTAAATATTGTGGATGCCCTGATTTGGGTTGCGGGCAAAGCCCGCCTTAGTTAATTAAGGATGTTGCACGTTATGAAGCTAAAAAAAGGAGATCTTCTTGAACTCCGGGTGGAGGGAGCGGCATTCGGAGGCAAGGGAATTGCTAAAATAGATGGTTTGGCGGTTTTTATTGATAATGGAATTCCCCAGGATTATGTTTCTGCCCGCATAATAAAAAAAAAGAAAAAATATCTTGAAGCCCGTATTGAGGTAATTTTGGAACCCTCTCCCTACAGGATTGAACCTGAATGTGAATATAGCGGGTTTTGCGGCGGGTGCAAATGGCAGTCTTTAAGGTATGAAAAGCAACTTGAATACAAGAAACAGCACGTTGTCGATTCTCTTGAGCATATTGGCTTGTTCCGTGATGCTAAAGTACATTCGACCATCCCTTCCGGGAAAATTTTCGGGTACCGGAACAAAATGGAGTTCTCCTGTTCCGACAGGAGGTGGCTTCTACCGGAGGAGCTGGGAAAAGATGATGTCGAAATCGGTTTTGCGCTTGGGCTCCATGTTCCCGGTACTTTTTACAAGGTGCTGGATAATAAGTACTGTTTGCTACAGCCTGATCTAGGTAATAAAATTCTGAATGATGTGCAAAGCTTCATCAGGAATTCCGATGCGCCGGTTTACGGTCTGCGCAGTCATAAGGGATATTGGCGTTTTCTTATGCTGCGGCATTCTACAGCGTTTGATCAGTGGATGGTGAATATAATTACTGCCTATGAAGACCGGACTATTTTGCAGCCCCTTGCCGACATGTTAATGGAGCGCTACCCCGAGGTCGTTTCAGTAGTAAATAACATTAATTCCGGAAAAGCAGGAATTGCAGTCGGTGAATATGAAATAAACCTGGCAGGGTCTTCAAGTATAACCGAACGGATCGGATCATACCATTTTACAATATCATCCAATTCATTTTTTCAGACCAACACTTCAGGTGCATTGGAGATATATAAAAAAGTAAAGGAATATGCAGGCCTCACAGGCGGGGAAATCGTGCTGGATCTATACAGCGGCACAGGAAGCATAGCGATTTTTTTATCAGATAGTGCAAAAGAGGTGACAGGTCTGGAGATGGTTGAGAGCGCTGTCGGTGATGCTGAAAAAAATTGTATTAATAATTCGGTATCCAACTGCACGTTCATACCTGGCGATATAAGATATTCACTTGCAAAGATTAAAACCAGCCCGGATGTTTTGATAATCGATCCTCCAAGAGCCGGGATGCATAAGGATGTGGTCAAGCAGATTATGGCTGCGGCTCCGGAAAGAATTGTTTATGTATCCTGCAATCCGGCCACAATGGCTCGAGATCTTGCTATGATCAAGGATAGTTACGAAATTGTGGAAGTACAGCCTATTGACATGTTTCCCCATACATACCATATTGAATCAGTGGCAAAAATTCGCAGGAAATAAATTTATCTAAAAATCTTCAGAATTTATTTTGCCTGGTTTTGTCTGGTTTTGCTTGGCAAATCTCTTTTTTCTTCGCCGGTCACGTCTTTTTATGGCTTCGGGATAAAGTTCCGGGTAGTATCTTTTCCATCTCTTATGGAACCAGAACCACTGATCCGGATATTCACGAACCATGTTTTCAATCATATCCGTCATAACCTGTGTGTATGAGGTTATATCACTTTTCAAATCATCCGTTTTTTTAACGCGCAGTGGCTTTTTGTAAATGAGGGTATAAGTACCATCCTTTTCCCTGACGCAAAAAGCCGGTAATACTATACAATTGTATCTAATAGCCAACATGGCTACAACCGGGGTGGCAGTAACTTTATGCCCAAAAAAGTCTACATTGACGCCTTCTGACCGTTTGGTCGACTGGTCAACAAGCAAACCTAATGCTTCGCCTTTCCTAAGAGCCTTTACCATAGAAGGCAATGCCCCTTTTTTATTTATTAAAATATTTCCGGAACTGGATCGGAGCCTCTGAATCCATCTGTCGAGCATTTTTAAACGTATACGACTTGCAACCAAGAGGATACCGCTTTGAATATAATAAGAACAATGCAGCAGGGAAAGTTCCCAGTTTCCTATATGGGCTGAAATAAAAATTATTCCTTTTTCGCTGTTTATTGCATTTACAAGATTATCCTCACCCTTGATGCATGCTTTCGCAAGGATATTTTTTTTGGGGAGGAAAGATAATTGACAGATCTCCAGCATGGTAATACCCATATTCTGGAAAATACGCCTTGCCATGGTGCGTACTTTGCGGCTTGACCATTGGGGGTATGCAAATTTGAGGTTTCGTAGTACAATACGCCTGTGCCGCAGGTCGAGCACATATCCGGCCAGACCCAGCAATCTGCCTGTATGTATAATGGAATTGTGTGGAATTTTTTGGATGAATAGAGATAAAAGACTGATATTCCGATCGTGGATCTGTTTCATTATGTTTACCTTTTTTCAAGAACAAAATATAAAAATGAGATACCGTTTAATGGCATTTTATAAATTAGTAGAATTTCTTTATCAAGAAATTTTTGCAAATGTGTTAACTCGTTCCGGTAATTTGCAAAATGTTGCTCCCAACGAATATTTTTATTTACAATTCCCATAATTCAACAAAGCCATCCTAT
>JAERRQ010000259.1 GCA_016735355.1 Desulfobacterales bacterium
TCAAAAAAAATATCATGTTCCGCGATTATCAAACCTATTGGCGTAAGAATCTGACCACCAGCCTGAATCAAACCCATGGAGGCCCCTATGCTGATTAAACTTGCTACCTGTCCATCCGGGAGGCCGGAATGTTCAATAAGGAGATGCCGGCTTATTCTTTTTTCTTTCCTGTTGTCGTAGAGAAAGCTAAGGATGCGTGCGAAGTGATTAAATTCTAAAACATGACTTCGACTAACCTGAAATTTACGTCGTATACTTTTTTCGGCAGGTGGTTCATCCGTGGCTTGTTCATCCGGCAGGTTCTCAAACAATTTCTGTTGAGTAGCTTCCGGCGCCATTTTTGAGCGTAAAGGCATTGTTCCAGTAGACCTGTTTTCGGCTCGAATAAACTCAATCACCTTAAGCAAGGCGATTGACGATTGCCCTATGCCTTTCACCTTGCCCAGGTCATCTTTTGTGGCGAAAAGGACCTGGGAGAGACTGCCAAAGACCTGAATAAGCTCTTCAGCAAGCGGCTTGACATCCTTACGCCCGATAGCAAAAGAGAGAAGCAGTTCCAGCAACACTTCATCAGAGCGCGACTCTGCATCGCCCGACAGGAAGCGGTCTCTGAGTCTTTGTCTGTGCCCTGTTTTTCTCTTATCCGCCATATTGCTGTTTACCATTCCTGCCGGTCTATTTTTTTTGGTGTCGGCACCGCCACCACGCACCCACTCATCGACTTCCATGATCATCCATTATTTGCTTCCACTGCCCTATGTGTCAGTCTCTTTTTCAGGCAGCGATATAACGATTTCATGAATCGACCTCGAACTCGATTTTGCGACAATAAATCTTATACCCTGGTGCATAAAGGTTTCTCCTCTTTGCGGTATCCGGCCCATATGTTTCAGTAAAAAGCCGCCTGCTGTTTCATACCCTTCTTTCGGAAGATCAAGGCCAAGCCGTTCATTGAGCTCCTCTATTTCAATGCGCGCATTAACAAGGAACCTGTTTTTAGAAAGCCTGACCCACTGCTTTACTTCATGATCATACTCATCACTAATTTCACCGACCACCTCTTCAAGGATGTCTTCTATTGTAATAATCCCTGTTGATCCGCCATATTCATCAACAACAATGGCAATGGAATTCCCGGTTTTCTGCATAAAAAGCATAAGTTCATCAGCTCTCTTCAACTCCGGCACAAAAGGCACCTTTCTTATAAAGCGACTGATAATGGCCGGGTCATCCGTTGCATCCAGCAAATCAAAAGCATATACAATACCGATTAGATTATCGATTCTATCTTTAAAAACAGGGATCCTGGAATAACCTGTGCGTCTTACTATTTTCGTCACATCCTTAATCGACCCGGTTTCCGAAACAACGATCACATGAACAAGAGGAATCATCACATCGGAGACCTTCGACTTTGCAAGATGAAAAACCCTTTTTATAAGCTTCTGTTCCTTTTTTTTAAGGTCGCTTCCATGCCCTGGAGTAACCAGCATATGTTCGAGTTCTTCTCTTGTAATGAAATCTTCCTTATGAAGTGATTCCTTGCCGAGGCTTGTGTAAAAAAGCCTGCTGATCTGAAAAACCAGCAGTGTAACAGGTGATATTATTCGTGAAGCTATCCAAAGGGGATATGCGATCCGCGGAGCAAATTCCGTTGCTTTCTGCTGAAAGATAGTTCTGGGAATTATTTCCCCAAACATTAAAAGAACCGGAGCAATAATAATAACAGTTAAAAGTTCACCGTATGTTTTGAAAAAAGACTCAAACCATACTGCTGTTACAACCGATGATATAATGACGAACATATTGGTGCCGGTGCTGGTGGTGGCAAGAAACCAGCGTGGATTATCTATCATTTCAAGGGCCAGAACGGCTCCTTTGGAACCTTGGGCAACCCTTCTCCTGAGCCTCAACTTGTTGGAAGAAAGCAAGACCATTTCAGACCCGGAAAAAAATCCCTGAATTATGACACAACAGCATATTATAACTATGTTAAGCCATGAACTCATGGATCGACCTTGTCATATTCATCATAAATTTCACCAAACAGCTCTTCCAGCAGATCCTCCATGGTAACCAGCCCGGAAATATGCCCATGTTCATTAAGACATATCGCCATATGCTTACGCCTGTGCTTTAATATATGGAAGAGTTCATCAACCTTTTGTGTCTCCTGCACAAAAAGGGGGCTCCTGCTTATCTTCTGCAAAATGTTGCGCCTCCCCCTGATTTTTTTCAGATCGAATTTTAGAAGGTCCTTGACATAGAGTACCCCTGTAATGTTGTCGATACTATGCTCATAAACCGGAATGCGTGAAAAAGGATTACTCTTCACGCATTTTATTATTATAGCACCTTCAGTATCATGGGAAAGAGAGAGTATCTTGTCCAAAGGAGTCATTACCTCAAACACATGGGCATCACTGAACTCAAAGACATTATGGATAAGATCTCTTTCCACTCCCTTAAGCTCACCACCTTCGTGACTCAGGTTGACCATATCAAGAAAATCATCTTCCATAATAGCCGAGCTGAGGCCTGCTCCTGAGGATCCTGTTAATATCATAAAAATTTGCGCCATACCGTCAAACGCCCACCTCAAAGGAGCAATAACAGCCGCAAAAAAGTATATAATTACGGACATAAAGGGAGCCAGACGCTCATTGTTATTTATGGAAACTGTTTTAGGAATAACTTCGGCAAATACAAGTGTAAGGGGCGTCATGGCAGCCATGGCAACCCATTTGCCAGGGCTGCCAAAAAGGGATACACAGAGATATGCAGCAACAACCGAAGCGGCAATATTGACCAGATCATTGCCTATCAGAATTGTTACTATAAGCTTTCTTGGGTGCTTTAGAAGTTTTTCTATTATAATCGCCCGTTTACCGCCGCCTTTTTTTATACGCCCACGTTGAATTATGGTAAGAGAAAAAAGAGCCGCTTCCGAACCTGAAAAAAACCCCGAAAAAATCAGGAGAAAAACTATTATAGCTATATTGGTATATAGTGAAATTTCCAAAATTTGCCTTTAATATTTTTTTATTTGCCCGCCATGTTCTTCATTTCCTCTATTCTCTGGTTGTAAAAGGCAATAACCTCCCTCCTGTTAAGCATTCCTAACAGAATTCCGTGGTCATCTTCCTGAACAACCGGCAGGCTGTTGATATTCTTGATTGTAAATTTGCGGAGGGCTGAATTCAGGTCATCATACGGGGTAGTAAAGATTATGTCGGAAACAGCAATATCCTTCATCACAACAAGGTGTTCAATGTCAGGTGAAAAAAGCACACCCCTGATATCCGTGCTGGAAAATATTCCGCTGAGTCTTTTATCCTGATCCATTACAGGAAAATAATGCTGTTTTGTATTTGAAAAATACTTCTTAAATTCCAGGAAAGGCATATCCTGGGGGATAAGGTCTACTTTTGACACTATATGCATAAGGTCTTTAACCTTTATGGCCTGCAACACATCCACAAAAAATTCACCTGCATGGGCCGGAGAATCAATCTTGTTCTTAACCTGTTTTTCGTAAATCGTCCATTTTTTAGAAATCAAATAGGCTACGGAACATACCAGTAGGCTGGGCAAGAGCAGATGATAAGAATTGGTCATTTCACTTACAAATATAATGGTTGAAATGGGAGTATTGGAAACAGAAGTAAAAAAACCGGCCATCCCGACAACCACAAAGGCTCCAGGTTGGGTCACGACTCCGGGCATAATTTGATGAAAAATCTTGCCGACCACCCCGCCCATGGCTCCGCCTATCACTATCGAAGGGCCAAAGACGCCCCCGCTGCCTCCTGATCCTATGGAAAATGAAGTTGTAAAAATTTTGCCGATTGCCAAACATAAAAGGAAGCCGACTGCAAGTTCATTATAAAGGGCTTTTTGTGCAAAACCATAGCCGAATGCGAGGGTCTGGGGTAAAAAATAACCGATTATACCGGTACAGAGTCCGCCGATGGCAGGTTTGATATGATTAGGAATTTTAAAGGCTTTAAAAATTTTTGTAATACCATAAAAAATTTTAACGTAAAATAAGCCTGTAATGGCAAGCACAAAGGCTAAAACCACATAAGGTCCAAGTTCAAGAGGATTGCGGAATACAAAATCAGGGGAATTAAAAAGAGAACCCCAGCCGAACTGGAGGCAAAAGACACAATACGCAACAACTGATGAGATACCTGCCGGTATTATTACTTCTGATTCGAATTCCGGATCCCGGTAAAGGACTTCAGCGGCAAAAAGGGCGCCTGCCATCGGAGCTCTAAAGATACTGCCGACACCAGCGCCTATCCCGGCGGCCATCATAATCCGGCGCTGCCGGTCGGACAACTTCAGGGTCGTGGCCAGGAAAGAACCGAACCCGGCGCCGATCTGTGCAATCGGTCCTTCTCTTCCGCCTGAACCTCCGCTTGTCAAGGTAATGGCCGATGCCAGGGTTTTAATAAATGGCACCCTTCCCCGAATAAAGCCCGTGTGCCTGTGATAAGCGTCGATGGCCGCATCAGTTCCGTGCCCTTCCGCTTCCGGGGCAAAAGTATAAACAAGCCATCCGCTTAATATTCCGCCAAAAGCAGGGAGTAAAAGAAGAACTATTCGATTAAAGCGCACGCCTGAGGGCTGAAAAAGATGATGTTCACCGGCCGGAGCAGGGGGCTGATATCCTGCCATCATATCCATAAAAAAATGGATACCGATCTGGCAGAGATAATGAAAGGCAATAGACCCCAGGCCCGCTATAAGACCGATAAGTATAAAACAAAACGACCATTTCCCGGCCAGGGCAAGATCCAACCGCTTACCTTTGCCGGCCGCTGAATTATACCATTTTTTAATCATTTTTTTATAATCATTTTTTTATAATCAGTTATGACCAGAAAAATTTTTTAAATTTTTACTTTCAAGCTCTTCCACTCCCTTAAGAACAGTATCAAACAATTCCTCTACGTCCCTCTCTTCAAGACATGAAAAAGCAACCCTGAGATTACTGGGGCCCATGGAGATAAGTCCGACTCCGTATTTATCGAGGATATGAACTCTTACAGCCTCCGCATCAGTTGTTTTAAGCCTTATACACATAAAATATCCCGAATTAAAAGGATAAACGTCCCATGCCTTCTGATATTTAGGAAACCCGAGGACCTCTTTTACGCGCAGGGCTCTTCTGCAAAGTATATCAAATTTCTCCTGTTTTTCCGCAGGATAGTCTTTATCTCTCATTGATCTCAACACAACAGACTGGCCCAGATGCGACGCATTGGAAATTGAACCTCTTACTGTGCCGCCCGTCTTCCTGACCAGAGCATCATAAACTGATTCGGAATCATTCTCTATCTTACCCCCGTATGTAATAAAGCCGACCCTTAAGCCCCATACAAAATTTTCCTTTGTTGCTCCGTCCAGTTTCACAGCCAGGAGTCTTGGATGTATGTCTGCGAGATGAGCGAAAATAGATTCTTTTAGAATATTATCCTCATAAAAAAGACCAAAATAGGCATCATCCACTACGGCAATCACGTTGGTTCCGTTTTGCGCGGTCTTTACAAGAATTTTGACAATACCGTCACATTCTTGTTCGGTAATGGTATACCCTGTGGGATTGTTGGGAAAATTCAGCATAA
>JAERRQ010000059.1 GCA_016735355.1 Desulfobacterales bacterium
AGGAGAGTATCCAAGGGGAAGGAGAGTGGCTAAGAGGAAGGAGAGTGACCATGAGGAAGGAGAGTGTCCAGGGGGGAGAGCAGTGAAGAGGAAGGAGAGTGACCAAGAGGAAGGAGAGTGGCCAAGAGGAGAGATAGTGGCCAAGATGAAGGAGAGTGACCAAGGGGAAGGAAGGGGAGTAGCCAATGGGAAGGAGAGTGGCCAAGGGGAAGAAAATAGCAAAGGAGAAGGAGAGTGGCCAATGGAGAAGGGTGAGCCCGGATGATTTTTCGGAGTATATTGGGAGCGCTATGCCTGGAAGGTTAATTTGAGAGGATTTTTTACAAGATGGATATTGATAACAAGTTAAGAGTTCTGGTGGTGGATGATGCGGCATTTATGAGAAAGGCTGTTACGGGTATTCTGGCATCGGATCCGGGAATCGAGGTTGTTGGAGAAGCTGTTAATGGTTTGGAAGCTCTTGAAAAAATAAGGGCTCTGAAGCCGGATATTGTAACACTCGATATAGACATGCCTGTCATGGACGGGCTTTCCGCAATCCGGCATATAATGATTGAATCTCCTCTTCCGATAGTGGCCCTAAGCTCTTTGATCAGCGATGGGGCCGCCACATTCGAGGCTTTGCGACTTGGAGTTGTGGATTTTATACCAAAGCCTTCAGGAGCCGTTTCGAATGATATTGATACGGTCAAACAGTTGATAATTAATCGGGTCAAGGTGGCCAAAGCCGTTAATCTTGAAAATTTGCGCCGGGTGCGTTTAAACGGAAGCTGGGAGGTCTCGAAGCGACTTGAGGTTTTATATAATTATCAGCCTCTTGAATATGTTATCGCTATAGGTACAAATCTTGCTGGACCGAATACTGTTATCCGTCTTGTTTCAAAACTCCTGCCGACGCTCCCTGCGGCAGTAATAGTCAGCCAGGAGATTTCGCCGAGAATAATTGATTCATTTGCTCGGAAATTCAATGAACATGTTCCATGGAGGGTTATGGTTGCGCAGGACGGGATGACTCTTGAGCAGGGTACTTGTTATCTCAGTTCCAACGAAAATGCGGTCGGCATGGAAGAGGATTTTAGGGGAGAGCCCTGTTTAAGAGTAGCGGGCAGAACGGAAGCCCCCCTGAACCATCTTTTTGCCTCCAGCGCTGAAATGTTTCATCAGAACAGTATTGGAGTTTTGTTAAGCGGCACAGGCAAAGACGGCACGGAAGGTTTTGCATCTATCAATAAAAAATATGGCACCACTATTGCGCAGAATACGGAATGTTGTGTTTATCCCAACCTGACACAGCATGCCATACAGGCCGGGGTGGTAGACCTGAGGCTGGATGAAAATCAGCTTACGGATGGTATAACATCAATTATGGTATAGAACAGCCCAAAGGAATAGAACTGTAAAATAATGATGTGTATTAAGGAAACAGAAAAAGAACAAAGAAATTTTGCAAGAATTCCCGGTAGTATAAGGATTGAGATCAGCAGAATAACTTATCCTTTGCCGGAAGGTCCGGAGGCCGGAGGTTTTGGGAAAAATATCGGCGGAGGCGGCGTATGCTTTTTCAGCTTTTCTGCCTATCAACCTGGCACTGTATTAAATTTAAAGATGCATATTAAAGGCTGGCAGAATTATAAAAAAAATTTTTCCATAATTTTTGACATAGCCCCAAAAGCGCCGTTATCTGTCATTGCTAAAGTTGTCTGGTCGACTGCCGTACCGGATAGATCTAAATATGAGGGATCCGGGTATGAGATAGGTGTTAAATTCCTTGATATTTATGAAGATGATTATAAGGCTCTTTTAGGATATCTGGAAAAACAGGCAAAAAATTAATTTTTGGAAATAATAATTAAATGAAGGGATTTGGGTATGAATAATCCTGTCAAAGCATTGGTGGTTGATGACTCAAAACTTATTCGCAGGGTATTATGCCGGGTTTTTGAGGAGAGTGAATCTGTCAAGGTAGTTGGTGAGGCCGGTAATGGTAAGGAAGCTTTGGAAATGGTTCACAGCCTTAATCCCGATGTTATAACCCTGGATGTAAATATGCCGGTAATGGACGGCTTAACGGCTTTGAAGCATATCATGATTAAATATCCCCGGCCGACTGTGATGGTGAGCTCTCTGACCAGAGAGGGGGCTGCTGTAACATTTGATGCATTGAAATACGGTGCAATCGATTTTATCCATAAACCTTCCAAAGTAAAGGGGAAAAATCTTGAAGAGCAGTACCGGGATATGATTAAAAAAGTTACCCTGGCCGCAGAAGTGGAAATTGATTCCATTAGATTGATTAGATCAAAAAAAAGCAAGCCGGCTCAAAATATCGGACGACAGGAATGTAAATATGTTTTTGCGGTTGGCGCTGCCGAGGGAGGTTATGGATCTTTATTGAAAATAATTCCTTATCTTAGGCAGGAGCTGCCGGTGGCATTTATAATTGTTATACATGCCGGAACGAGGTATGTGGATGCGTTTGCCAGATACCTGGATGCCAACAGTATGTTTAATGTAAAACGCGCGGTCGATGGCGATGCTGTCGAGGCAGGGACCTGTTATATTGCTGCCGGCACCGAGTTTATCAGCCTGGATTCTGCCAGAGACGGGAATATTCTTCATATAGTGACATCCGGATGCCAAAACTGCAAGGGCGCAGTCAATTTTTTAATGGCTTCCCTTGCCAGGATCCTGAAAAAACGTTCTATCGGTTTAATCCTGACCGGCTCAGGAAATGACGGTATTAATGGAATGCAAGCAATCAATAGAGCCGGCGGCGGTACCATCGTCCAGAAACCTGAAACCTGCCTGTGCCGGGAAATGCCTGAATCTATAATGGATAAATGTAATGTGAATATGGTGATAGCGGATAATAAGCTGGCAGATAAATTAAACCGGAGTTTTTGTGCTGCCGCTTAGGGATTTGGAAGGAAATCATCTACGCATATCGTGCAGACTTTTTGTTTTTCAAGCATATGGTTAAAACTTTTCAAAACAGTTGACTGGTTACACGATTTTACAGTATAAAATTAAAGTTTTAAGTAACGAAATTTTGATTTTGGAATTATTTCCAGCGTTATGAATATTTTATTATGCGTGCAGTGATTCAAAGGGTAAAAGAGAGTGCTGTAAAGGTGAAGGGTGAGTTTGTTGCCCGGATCGGAAAGGGGCTTTTGGTTTTTCTTGGCGTAGCGAAAAGAGATGTGGAGTCTGATGCTGATTACCTGGCGGAGAAGATTGTTAATCTGAGAATCTTTGAAGATGAAAAAGAAAAGATGAACAGGTCGCTGATAGAAACAGACGGCAGTATGCTGGTTGTTTCGCAGTTCACTCTTCTGGGCGACTGCAAAAAAGGGCGGCGACCATCATTTGTCAAGGCTGCCGGACCGGAAAGGGCTAATACTCTTTATGAATATTTTGTTGAGCATGTCAGCCTAAAAGGTGTTAAGGTCAAAACCGGCCGCTTCGGGGCCATGATGGATGTCCATCTAATAAACGATGGGCCTGTGACCTTGACCATTGATAGTAACATCAATGCTATCGAAAGAGGTGTAATATATGGAAGAAAAAAAGATCCTGTTTGTTGATGATGATAAAGCACAAAGGGGGATAATTAATGATATAATAAAAAAACTTGGATATACGGTTGAGACTGTCGGTAGCTCTGAAGAAGCAATGAAAATACTGGCCAAGCATAAATATCCACTTATCATAACCGATTTAAAGATGCCCGGAATAGACGGAATGGAGTTGTGTAAACGTATAAGGGAGATAGGTTCCGAATCTGTAATTTATGCCTTGTCAGGGCATGTTGCTGAATTTGATCCTGAACTGTTTGAAGAGATCGGGTTTGACGGCCATCTATGTAAACCTGTAAAGATCAAGGTACTCAAACTGGCGATAGAGGGTGCTTTTGAGCAGCTGTGCAATGGCATGCGCGAGGCGGAGTAACTTTATTGTCGTGAAGAGGGAGCGGGTCATGGGAAATGAAACAAAGATAAAGAATGTCGGGTTTATTTCTGTTCGGCTGGCGGGTACGGACGGTGTGTCTCTTGAAGCTGCAAAATGGGCGGATGTTTTTGAAAAAGAAGGCTTGACCTGTTATTATTTTGCCGGCGAGATTGATCGACCCCCAGAGAGATCCTATTGGCTCGCTGAGGCTCACTTTAAACATCCGGATATCAGGGATATTTTTATCAACTGTTTCGGAACAAGCATAAGGGGACGTTTTTTAACACAGAAAATCCAGAGGCTTAAAAGCTTAATAAAAGATCATCTTTACAAGTTTATTGAGAAATTCGATATAGATATTCTGGTTCCGCAAAATGCACTCACCATACCGTTGAATGTTCCACTCGGTCTGGCCGTCACAGAGCTTATTGCAGAAATAGGAATACACACCATAGCGCATCACCATGATTTTTTCTGGGAGCGAACGCGGTTTTTGACAAGCGCAATCCGGGATTATCTGAATATGGCATTCCCCCCACCCTTGCCTTCTATAAAGCATGTTGTGATAAGCTCATCTGCAGATAATCAATTAGGCCTTAGAATGGGCATATCATCAACTATTATACCCAATGTAATGGATTTTGAAAATCCCCCCCAGCCTGTTGATGATTATGCTTCTGATGTCAGGCAGGCCCTCGGCATTGAACCTGATGAGCTTTTTATTCTCCAGCCCACAAGGGTGGTGGAGAGAAAAGGTATAGAGCATGCCGTAGAGCTGGTACACCGGCTGAATCTAAAAGCCAAACTGGTTATTTCCCATGCTTCCGGCGATGAAGGCCATGAATATGAAGTCAGGATCAGGGAATATTCAAATATGCTGGGTGTTAATACGCTTTTTGTTTCCGACATTATTAGCGAACAAAGAGGACGCACCGCATCGGGTAAAAAAATTTACACACTGAATGATATCTACCCCCATGCTGATCTTATTAC
>JAERRQ010000122.1 GCA_016735355.1 Desulfobacterales bacterium
TAGTGCCTGAACGAAAACTGCTAATTTTCCCAATTTCTGTGTCAGTCAAAAATTTTAATCCTCAAAATACTTAATGTATTCCTGCGGTTAAAATTTTTACCTTCCTTGAACTTGAAAAAATTTTCTAGTTTTCGTTCGGGCACTAAATAATTTCACTGCGTTATCGATCGTTTGAAAATCTATAATATCAAATTTTCCGGATATTATGAGCATATACTCATAAATTCAAATTAAAACCTCACCTTTATATTGTCAAGTTTTTTTAAGGTAAATCATACAAATAGTTGTATAAAAAAAGGTTGGCCATATTGAGCATACGCCCAGAATAATCCTTGACAAATTGCATGTAAGTTGTTAATTTATGTGCAAATGATCACTACCTGATCAGTAACAGGTTAAAAAAAAATAATACAAAATTCATATGCCGAGACCTAAAAAACCGAGATTTATATCAGGATACCCTTCCATAAGCGCTTTTGTGCCCAGAGGCATGTCTCAAACAGGTGAAACTACTCTTCCGGTGGAAGGGCTTGAAGCCTTACGATTAAGCGATTTTGAGTGCCTTGACCAGGAAACGGCCGCAAAAATAATGAACGTATCGCGTCAAACATACGGAAGGATTTTAAATGAAGCCCGCTCAATAGTTTCCGGTGCGCTTGTTACCGGGAAAGCGCTTGTGATAAAAGGGGGGACATATACAATGCAGCACGGAACGAAGCTTCGCAGACGAAGAGGAAGGAGGTGAACATAATGCCGAAAAAAAATGGATCAGGCCCGCAGGGCCAGGGCTCAAAAACCGGAGGCGGCCGGGGGGGCTGCCCAGGGGCAGGTAAATCTTCATCACCGCAAGGCGGGTGCAAAAAAGGATCAGGACAAGGGGCAGGCCGAGGTATGGGCAAAGGACGGGGACGGTGTCCGGATAAAGGTTCCGGCCAGGGCGGTTGCAAGAAATAAATTTTATTCAGGATAAATCGGGTAAATTAATGAACAATAATAAATGGGCATCCGAAAGGACCATACGGATGCCCGCAAGCATGTTTAGCATAATGGATGCGGCCATTGATGAAGCCCGCCGAAAAAGACTGGAACTCATCGATCTGTCTATTGGATCGAGCGACCTGCCGGCGCCTGAAGCGGCCATGAAAGTTTTGCGCCAGGCAACAAGGCTTTCCGAAACACACGGATACTGTCTCCACTCATGCACACAACCTCTGCGTAATGCGGCAGCCGTTCAGTTAAATAAGCGCTATAGTATAAACCTTGATCCTGAAAAAAATATAATTACCCTGATCGGCTCACAGGAAGGTTTTGGACACCTTTTATTGGCCGTGACAGATCCTGGAGATCAGGTTTTAGCCCCGGATCCTGGATACCCTTCTTATTTCGGCGCTACTTCCGTGGCCGGATTGAAACAGGTTGTTATGCCTCTGCTGGAAAAGAACATGTTTCTTCCGGATTTTACAGCAATTCCGTCTGAAACAGCAAAAAATGCCAGGGCAATGATTATCTCATACCCGAACAATCCCACTGCTGCAGTAGCATCTTCCGCTTTTCTGCAGGAAGCCATAGACTTCTGTCTCTCTTACGACATCCTGCTGATTCACGATTTTCCTTATGTTGATATGGTTTACGGTGATTACGAAGCGCCGTCGGTTCTTGCACAGCCTGGAGGCATCGATATTGCCGTAGAGTTATATTCATGCAGCAAAAGCTATCACATGGGAGGTTTCAGGATAGGCTGGGCCGCAGGCAATCGGGATGCTGTGCAAGCGCTGGCAAGGGTTAAGGGAGCTATAGATTTTAATCAGTACTTCGGAATTCAGCAAGCCGCTATTGCAGCCATAAATCAGCCCCGGGCCGCAACGCTCAAGGCCGCCGCTCTATTCGAAACCCGCCGGAATGTACTGGTTGACACGCTCAATAAATCCGGCTGGCAGACACCCCTGCCCCAGGCGAGCATGTACGTTTGGACACGTCTGCCCTTAGGGCTGACCGATTCTTTTGATTTTACCGTCAACCTGGCTAAAAAAACCGGAGTCTGCCTGGCTCCCGGCAGGGGTTTCGGAAAAAGGGGCGAAGGTTTTGTCCGATTTGCCCTTGTTCGGGAACCCGATGCTTTGGTGGAGGCTGTTAAAAGAATTTTTGACTTTCTATAGATTTTCAGATAATAACCTGATTTTAAAATTTGGCACAAGGCCAGAGGGAGGAAGGCGTATTGTAATACTCCGACGACCGATAACGCAGTGAAATTATTTATGTGGAAATCTATATAACTTCCATTTATGTTGATCCCCTTCTTCTATACACTGAATTTATTGCTATTACTCTCAGGACTTTCAGGTATTCGCCTGGATAGTGGTGAGCGGCGCTTTTCCCTCGCGCTGGTTCAAACTCTGCTGGTCTTGCCTCTGCTTGCCGGAGAATATCTCTATCTTGCCTACCACATGGAGGCTCAGGCAGCTCAGGTAGTGCTTTTTTCCGAAATCGTCTTTGCCCTTATATGGCTCTCCATGGCCCTGCGTTTCCGCGATGCAACGCTCGTAACCGTGAGTGCGTCACGACTTAATTTCTTGCTTGAAATTATTGTTGTAGCGGTAGTAATGGCACTGGCCGGTTACTTCCTGGTCTACCGTTCTGTGGTCGAAACATCCGACGCAATCCTGGCTTTCCGGATTTACAGCCCTGTCTATTTTTCGGCTGTCTTTATCCCGACTACGCTTCTCTACACCGCATGGCGCCTGGAGCAGTTCTGGCGCACCCTTAATGTTGCGCGGCGCTGGGAGTACAAGTTCCTGATGCTCGGCATTTACCTGATCTGCGGAGCATTGACTTGTTGCGCCTCCTATCGCCTCACATACCTGGCCATTCTCCCCAGGCATCTTCTGCTCATGGCGGAGCTTCTGCTTTTTGGCTGGACTTTGATGCTCTATGCAGTGATTCGCCACCGCCTTCTCAACCGCAAGATTTTTGTTTCCCGGAAGGTGGTCTATTCATTTGTTGTCCCATCCCTTCTTGTTGCCTATCTTTTAGTTTTCGGTATTGTTTCCCTGATCATACGCACCTTCGGACTGCACCTATCCTTTGTTCTGAAGTTGCTATTGCTGGCTCTTGGGTTTGTTTCTGCAGCACGCTTTGCCTTTTCCGGGAAAATACGCCGCCGGGTCCACTTTTTTATCAGCACCCACTTCTATATCAACAAATACGAATATCGGGATGAATGGCTGGCCCTTTCGCAACAACTTCAGGGGGCACTAAACGAGGACGATGTGATTAATGCCCTGCGCCAGGTGCTGGCGAAGAGTCTTTATACCACTAAAATTTTTATCTGGTTTGAGAATTCGTCCCAAGGGTACAAATTGGTTTCTTCATCTAAAAAACCTGAAGCCCGGACTAATAAAAATGGTATCACTTCAAATGATCCTCTGGTGCGATTTATCACAACCCATTCCCATTTTCACGTTAAAGAGAAAGAACCGGACCCGGAATGGCAGAAGGTCATGAAAAGCAAGAAGGCATTCCTGACCTCCCTGAATCTGATACTCATTGCTCCCATTTCTATCGGCAATCATCTTGTCGGGCTGATCGGTCTCGGGCCGGAGTTTACCGGCGGACAATACGGGTATGATGATTTTGACCTGCTCACCGTCATTGGCAGCCAGACGGCCTCGGCCCTGCTGGCCGTACGCATGGCCGAGAAACTGGCTCACACCCGGGAGCAGCGGGCCTGGAACCAATTGTCAGTCTTTGTACTCCACGATATCAAGAATGCTGCCACCATGCTTTCCCTCCTGCGGGAAAACGCGCCTGAGCATATCCATGAGCCTGAGTTTCAGCAGGACATGCTGGAAGTGGTGGACGACGCTTTAAGAAGAATGGGACGTGTGGAGCAGCGCCTGGGGACATTGAAATATGAAATCACGCCGGTGCTGCAGGACCTTGAGCTTGACCGATTCCTGCGGGATTGCCGCCTCAGGCTGGAAAAAAAACTTTCACCAATGGAAATCACTATTGAATGTAAAAGCGAAATGCAGGTAAATACCGATCCGGAGCTTCTTTTCTCCATCCTGGAAAATCTGCTGCTAAATGCTTTTGAGGCGCGGGGAGAAGGGACTGTTGTGCAAGATCATTACCGACAAGGATGATGACGCCGGACAAGCGGTTGTGGAAATTATCGATAACGGCCCTGGAATCGCGGAAGAGCTATTGCCCGATGTCCTGTTTGAACCGTTTAGGACCAGTAAGGACGGGGGCAGCGGCATTGGTTTGTGGCAGGTGAAAAGAGTGCTTGTCGGACTGGGGGGCAGCGTTTCGGCTGACAATGTGGTGGGAAGTAGGGCCCGGTTTGTGGTGCTGCTGCCACTGCCTGCAGGTGTCGGATAATTTGACAGTTTGATTTAGC
>JAERRQ010000170.1 GCA_016735355.1 Desulfobacterales bacterium
ACTTGTTTGAAAAACTTATCCGCAAAACCGGAGCTTTTGTAACATGCGATATAGGCCATGCGCATGCTTGTGAATCCGTATGCACTCAGCAGTATTCTGTTAACGATTTTATTATTCCCCATACCGGCAATGTTTTAAATGGACACATATATCACACTGAATTGGCAGGAGTCGGGCATGTGCCCCCTGAACAGATCAATGACATCAAACATCGTCTCGATCTCTTGCAAGATGCCGGATGCATGTGGTGGGTCATAGAAATAAGGGAACCTGATGGCCTGCTTCAAACAAAGGAGCTGATCGACGGATATCTGGCGGATCAGGGTATGTAATTTCCCAGGAGCGGGAGAGAGGGGCCGTTAAAATAATAACCATACCAATAAGTTGTTTTGTCAATAAAAATATTTCGACAAAGCAATGCCGGTTAAACATATAAGCCTCTGGCGTCAATGCGCTTTTTTTGCAGAGTACCGTCGCTGGTCAGCAGATAAAAATAATCATACAGGTTAAAGCAAAGACTTACGTTTACAGGGATAATACTCAGCCGCTGCCCGATCCTGGGAGGATTCTTGCAATGACTTACATCAAGCCAGCCGTGTTCTTCATGAAGGCGAAAAATCCGGGCCTCGGGATAGTCCGGAATATATCCCATCTCAAGGTTCTCCCGGCGCAGCAACTGTTTTGCAGAAAGCCCTTTTGAACCGGCGTCAATGATAACCTGACCTGGAGTCACATCCGAAACAACGGTTGTTACTACCCTGGCGGCACAATTTTCCAGGGCGCAGTGTCCAAACTTTACAACAAAATAATCATTTAAAAAAGCTGTTCCCACCTTTATTTCATTAACGTTCGTGATAAGATGCGTCTTTTCCAGGGAAGGCGTGGAACCTGATGAAACCGTTTGCGGACAGAGTCCGGCAAAGCACAAAGCTTTATAGACCGGCTCCCATAATTGATTAATCTGTTTGAAACTTTGCGGATCTCTGGCAGCATCTCCGTACAAATGTCCCAGGTACATCTGGATGCCGTCATAGCGGAGTCCTGCATGTTTTTCTACATGTTGGACAAGCTTTACAATTTGTTCCGGATCGAAAAATCCGCATCTGTGAAGTCCTGCGTCGAACATGATATGAATGCCGATGACAGTCTTATACCTGGCCGCTGCATTTGCAAGCTCGTCGATTCCATATTCGGAATCGACCGCAACTCTTATTTTATGTTTAAAAGAAAGCCCGGCCAATCGTAGCGCACGTTCGTTTCCTATGGCCGGGTAGGCTATGGTAATATCCAGCGCCCCAAGTTCCGCCATTTTTTCAGCTTCCCCGACTTTTGCGGCCGCAATGCCGACAGCTCCCGAATCAATCTGCAGGCGGGCAAGACAAAGGGATTTGTGGGTTTTAATGTGGGGCCTTACTGCAAATCCATGTAGTTTTGCATAATCATAAATGCGGTTTATGTTTTTTCTTATAATTTTTTCTTCTACAAGGAGAAAAGGAGTCGGAATGGATTCAGTGATATTTAATAACTTTTCCGTCACTTAATCTTCCTGCCGATACCTTTGACCAGAAAGACCGAAGTATTATTAACCGGCGGTTTAGGGCGTATGCGTGCATATTCCTTAAATTCATGGGGAATATCCAAAACCGGTTTGTCATCCAAAAGGCGTCTTAAGCCTTTTTCATAGATCCGGTATGAAAGCTTTGTTCCATTATCAAGGATTTTTGCAAGATAGGTAAAAATTTCATTTTTTGGGCAGGCATCAGCACCGATCATGATCAGTTGAACCTTTTCGTGCGCAGGTAAAGATAAATGGTTTCCTGAAATAATACGAATCGAATCGGTGAGTTCAAGGGTTTTGATAAGTTTTTGGGAAAGGTTTGCATATTCCGGAACCTGTTCAATGCCGATGCTTTTAATCCCGTATTGTTTGTAGAGAGAGATAAGACTCATCGGCAAAGGCCCGCTTCCGATGAAGACGACGCTGTCATTCGGATTTAACTCCCCTCCTTTATATTCCATACGCGCCAGCTCAAGATAATTGGGAAAGAATTTAAAACGCTTAAGCAATCTCCAGGGATCCGGAGCGTCAATAATTGAGCGAGCGAATTCAATCTCCATTTTCAGCCCATATGTTTTTTTCAAACAGGAAATATGTTTTATGACTGGCTGAAGTTTTTTATCGCAAAGTATTTTTTCAACATCTTGATCATCAACATCTATAGCCGCCAGGCTGTTCAGTCTTTCAACATACAAGCGTAAATTATCGTCACGTTGATGAAGTATTTCTTTATCCGTAAGATTGCAAATGGAAGAATAAATGTCTAAAAATTCATCTTTAATGTAATAGAGACTACTTTTTTTCATCCCTCCAACTCCGCAAAAACGGTGGTATTGTTTACCAAACCGGTAGGAAGAATCTCTTTGACTATTTTAAAGCCTTTGATATCATCGGGTTGCACAGGTTCATACAAAACAGCGCGCATACCTGTATAAGTTCGAAAAACAACAAAAGCATCCTTCCTCTTTTCCATGACCCTGCCCAGGCTTTTAAAAATACGCGCCTTAGGTTCCGCCAGGGCGGCGACAAGAGCTATATCCCAATTGAGTTTTTCAAGCTCTAAATCGTCGCTGTGTATAATTTCGACCTCTTTTTCCAGGCCAAGAGATTGAATTACCT
>JAERRQ010000094.1 GCA_016735355.1 Desulfobacterales bacterium
TATTTATTATTTCCATCCTGGTCAAAGTGCCTCCCTTGACCACATCAAAGGAAGAAAGGCCATCAATATCCGGAAAACCGCTTTTTCGCGTTCCCATAACCTTTACTTTCATCTCAAGCGTGTCAGTCAATAAAGCTGATGACCGGTCGAGGGTAAGCTCGACGGAGATATCTGCATAAACATTTAAAGAAAATGCTAAAACCAGAATAATAGAGAAAGAGAATATTTTTTTCATAAAATCTATTCTACCAATCCTTGCCTGATGAAGGAAGATATTCCTTCCCGCGAAACCTGAAACGATTAATTTCCGAAGGATCCTCGCCAATATTATCAAGAAACGCTTCAGCCTCATTCCTGCTCATATCGCCGGCTTTGTATTCCTCTGAAGCACCGGCACTCTGACCTTTATTGCCCCCGTTATCCGGCTGCTCGGGTTTTTGCCCCTGCTCCGCTTCCTGTTCATTCCGGTCCTGATCATCCTGATCATCCTGATCAATTTTGCTATCCTGACCGTTCTCCCGGTTTTGATTCTCCCCATCTTTTTTTTCGTTACTCTTCCCGCCTTGATCTTTTTTGTTCTGATCTTCAGTCTTGTTCACATCATTATTATCTTGTTCTTTATTATCCGGCTCTTTGTTTTGATCCTTTGAATCCTCTTTTTTCTTCTCATCTTTGTTATTCTGATCCTGGCCTTTATCCTGTTTTTCTTTCTGCTTTTGCTCCTGCTGCTTCTTTTCTTCCGCCATCTTTAAAGCAAGTTCGTAATTGTATCTTGAATCCTCATCCCCAGGATTTAACTTGATCGCCTGCCTGAAAGCATCGGCTGCAGCCTTTAGATCGCCCTGCTTAAAAAGAGAATTGCCGAGATTATATGCCGCACTGAAGGAAATCTTTTTGTTATCAGTTCTTTTTAAGGCGCTACGAAATGCAGCGGAGGCGCCTTCATAATTCGAATTTTGAAAAGAAGCGCAGCCCCGGTTATACCTGTTGCGAACATCTTCAGGGTGGTCCATGTCCTTTTTAATAAAAGCCTGTTCCGCTTCCTGATAATGACCTTGCCTGTAAAGTTCTTCAGGATTCTCATTCGCAAGCCCGCGATTTCCCGAAAAAATAATAATCGCTGCAACAATCAAAAATAATCCGGCGCGGTTTGCCTTTGAGCGAGCCCTGAAGCCGATAAATCCCTCAACAATCAAAAAGATAATGGCAAGCCCGGTGAATATATAGAATCTCTCTTCAAAAACCTTGATTTTACCGCTTTCAAGCTCTTTTGCCTCTGTTTTCTCTTTTATCCCTTCAAAATAAAGCCTGTCCAGGTCAAGATCTCCGGTTACGGATCTGACATATCGCCCATCCGCAGCTTCCGCTATTTTTTTTAAATCTTTTTCATTGAGTTTAGAGAGAATAAGGTTACCGTCTTTATCCTTTTTAAATCCGCCTGTTTCATCCGGTATTGGAGCGCCTGAAGGATCTCCCATACCGTACACAAATATTTTCGCGCCTTTCTCCATTGCTTTGGAAGCCTGTTGCAGCCCCCGGCCCTCGTTATCTTCTCCGTCGGTTATTATTACAATCACTTTGTCCGTTGCGGATTTAAAATCAAAGGCATTCAAGGCTGTTTTGATCCCGTTACCCATATCCGTCCCCGGAACAGGCAAAGTATCCACGTTGACACTGCCCAAAAACATGGAGATGGCATCATAATCGAGTGTTAAAGGAGACTGAACAAAAGCATCCCCCGCAAAAAGAACCAGCCCGACCCTGTCGCCCTCTGCTATCTTTAAAAAATCAGTTATTTCGCGCTTGGCCCTTTCAAGCCTGTCCGGTTTAACATCCTGAGCCTGCATACTGGAAGATACATCGAGTAGAAATATAATATCCACACCTTTGCGCTGCACCTCCTGAAGATGAAAGCCCCATCTGGGTCCGGCGCATGCCAAGATTAAAAAAATAACAGCAATTACAAAAAAAAGCCCTTTAAAAAACAGTATCCCCTTTTTTCTTGTACCGACCAAACCCTGTGAAACCAAACCCGGCAAAAGATTCGCATCGGCAAAGAGCCCGAGCGTAACCTTTTTTTTGCGGTTTTCAAATAGAATCAGAAATATTATCACAGGGATAATAAACAAAAAATAAAATGCCCAGGCAGATTCAAACTTCACGGCACACTCCTTATAATCAAACTCTTCGCAAGAAGCTCCAGGATAAGGATAAATAAAGCCGGGAACAAAAAATACTTGTACAATTCTTCAAAATTAAAAAACTGTTTTACCTTTATTTCCGTTTTCTCCAACTTGTCTATTATATCGTAAATTTCTTGTAATTTCTTGCTGTCTGATGCACGAAAATACCTGCCGCCGCCAGTCTCTGCGATTTTTTTCAATGTATCTTCATCCAGATCCAGCTTTACTTTTTGAACACGTTTTCCAAATATCGTATCAACAACAAACGGCGCCGGCCCGAACCCTCCCACACCGATTGTATATATCCTGGCGCCTGTTGCGGCAGCCGCTTCAGCCGCCTGCATCGGTTCTATATCGCCGGCATTGTTACGGCCGTCTGTAAGGAGAATCAGAACTTTCGATTCAGCCTCAATATCTTTCAACCTTTTGGCTCCCAGCGCAACTGCCAAGCCAACGGCGGTGCTGTCTCCGGCCATACCTGTCTCCATGCCGGCAACCAGATTAAGAAGCAGACCATTGTCCATGGTCAAAGGACATTGCGTAAAGGCTTTCTCACCGAAAACAATCAATCCTATCCTGTCCTGCTCCCTTTTGCTTATAAAATCATGCACAACATGTTTTACTGCATCAAGCCTGTTCACTCTTTCTTTTTCTATAAAAAAATCAAGAGCCCGCATAGAGCCGGAAGTATCAATACACAGGATTATATCGACGCCGGATGTGTTCACTTCCGAAGAAACATTATACTTCTGAGGTCTTGCAGCAGCAATAACAAGCAGGACCAGGGCGATTATTCTTAAAATCAGCGGTATTTTGACCAGAAAAAACGACCCTTTTCCAACCAGGCGACGTAAATCCGAAGCCCGGGAAAAGGTTATGGCAGAGGGTTTTCTTATGTATGCCCAAAAAGCGCCTCCTGCAATCAAAATCAGCAAAAACAAAAGATAGGGGTATGCAAACCGGTACAATTATATTTCCTCCGGTTTTGTTTTATTAATGTATTCCCGCGATAATCCGACCTGTTCTTCCAGGCTCGAAGCGCTTATAAAAGTATGCGCAAATTTTACCAGATCCATTTTTTTCAAAACACCCAGCAATTTAATATCATCCTTCTCTTTTACTACTTTGGATATTTCATCCAGCGTCATCTCAAGCGCATTGAAGCCCCTGATCCCTTTTACATATTCACGTAAAATTTCGGACAAAATAAAACAAAAGCTTCTTCTTCCGTATCTATCCGGAATCCCGGAT
>JAERRQ010000316.1 GCA_016735355.1 Desulfobacterales bacterium
CTGAATTCCTGCCGGCATTTTTTCTGTTTTTCATTTTAAAAAATTGATTATTACCTTCTCTCTCGCCGTTCCTGTAAGAATCATCCGCCACAAACACATCAAATTTATCTATTTGCAAACCCTGACTCCCAAGCTCTGCCTTGAGATGATGCAGATTATGCTCAATCAGCTCTTTCACATAAGGATTATCCGCCATGATTTTAACCATAACATGATGATTATCGGTTACTATTTTCAAGTTTAACCGGCCAAGAGAATCCGGCTTAAGACTAATCCTCATCTCGTTTTGACCTTTCCGTAATGTTAATGCCGCCTTGTCGATTATCTGTGACACAACTTCCGCAGCCGCAGGTTTTTGAGCAGGTTCATCACCTTTTACCGCGCCGGCAGATTGTTCCGAAAAATGACTTTTAAAGGCGATATGAGCGGTATCTTTATTTTCACCGCCAACCTGAATCTTGCTGATATTTAAATCTTTATTCTTAAGATCCTCTATTTGCGTAAAAACCGGTTCAGCAATTTTGGGGCTTGCCCCGGATGTAAAATTCGCACCACAGCCTTCCTGTACCTGCAACGGCGCTTTATTGAATCCGTTTTGAGCCGGTGCTTTTGATTCAAGTTTACTAAAAAGCTCCTTCCTGTTAAAGGCCTCCCGGCTGCCGGACTGATCACCAAATCGTTGATCAAATTCTGCAAAGGGAGTCTCTTTTTTTTGTAAAAAAGTCAGGTCATCTTTTTTTATAATCTGATCCTGATTCGCCATATCTTTTTTAACAACCCCGGTTCCTGCTGCCGCTTGAGGCTGCCCGGAGGTTTCAGGCAAAACTTTTTCCCCGGGGCTGATTTCATATCCATTCTTCAAGTGCAATAATTCTGGGGGCTTATTAATAATCTTAATATTTGTTTTTTCACTTGTATCCGTTGTATCCGTCCCGATTTTACCCAGCTTAATTCTATCAGCCTGAGCGCCATTATTTTTTATTGCAAGGTCGGTATCTTCAACATCCGACGGAGTAATTAAAAACCCACTTTTTGAATCAGTTATATCTACTGATTCAAAATTTTTAACTGATTCGATCTTAACTGATTCGATCCTAACTGATTCAATCTTATCGGTAAGCTCCGTTTTATTTCCAGAAAAATCTGTTTTTTCAGGCTGATCAGTTACAGATATTTCCAATTCACTAAAACCGGAAACGGAAAAAACATAATCCGAAGCACCGGTCTCGTTTTCATTAATTTCAAAATCATTCGGTTCATCTTTAATAAGCGCCTCATCCAACATTTTAATATCTTCACCATGCCGGTTTAACAAACCTGTAAACGCAGACAAAAAAGCTCCCTCTTCTACTGCCGAATTACCGGTTTTTTCAAGGGCTTTTATACTTTTACCCTTCTCAACAACTCCAAAAAAACCGTTGTTAAGATCCTGAAAGACCGAGATATCAGTTTGCATGATCAAACTTCCTTTCCGAATTTATTTATTTTTTTTGATACCTAATGCTCCTGGTAAAATTATTTACAGCCACTTCATTGATAAAAAGCTGTTCTTTTTGGGCTAATTTACGGAAATACGCTTCCAATCCCTTTTCTTTTAATTTTTCCAATGCTTTCCTGTTCTTTACAGCCTCCAGAAGAACTACACGTTTGTTCTCAATCTTTTTTCCCACTTCAAGGAGTCGCTGATCCTGTTGATCAATATTAGCCACAATACGTTGCACAAAATCATGGTATATAAGATGATCGCCGGCAGTAAT
The DNA here is from genome assembly GCA_016735355.1 of Desulfobacterales bacterium. Taxonomy (GTDB): domain Bacteria; phylum Desulfobacterota; class Desulfobacteria; order Desulfobacterales; family BuS5; genus BuS5. Next base: position 1,758 of record JAERRQ010000316.1, read on the forward strand.
CCCCTTGCTTCTCTTTTGCTCCAGTTCGGTCACAATTTTCTCCCGCTCTTTTTCAAAATCCATCTTTCTATTAATCTCTTCCTGCAGCAACCTTTGCAAATCCGCCAACTCCTTTTGCAAGGATTCTTCTATAAATTTTCTATGGCTCAAAAGTGCTTCAAGAGAGAATTGATACATATTTAGTAACGGTTCCCGGTTATCAGTTTACTGTGAACCATCAAGCGATTGAGATTTTCAAATAAATCATTTCACAAGGCCAGAGGGAGGAAGGCGTATTATAATACTCCGACGACCGATAACGCAGTGAAATTATTTATATGGAAATCTATAAAAGGTTTTTTAGTTCCCGGATGCTCTCTTCATAATCGAACTTCTCTCCAATTCCCTGGACCAGGAAGGCATTAATTTTTTCTATCATATCAATAGCATAATCAATATCCTGATTGCTGCCGGAAACATATGCGCCGATATTGATTAAATCTTCAGCTTTTTTATATGTTGCCAGAACCGACTTCAACTTATCTGCATATTTCTGATGTTCAAAATCCGTTATATCAATCATTACACGGCTGATACTCTTTAAGATATCAATCGGGGGATAATGATTATGCGTTGCAAGATTTCTTGATAAAACAATATGTCCGTCTAATATGGATCGAACCGAATCGGCTATGGGGTCGTTCATGTCGTCACCCTCCACAAGGACCGTATAAAGCCCCGTTATAGTACCCCGGCCTGAAGATGTTCCGGCTCGTTCCAGCAGTTTCGGCAGCATGGTAAAGACAGACGGGGTATATCCTTTAGTCGTAGGAGGTTCACCAAGTGCAAGGCCTATCTCTCGTTGCGCCATGGCGAATCTTGTTACAGAATCCATCATCAGATTTACATGTTGGCCTTGATCACGGAAATATTCAGCTATGGCAGTGGCAATAAAAGCTCCTCTTATTCTGATTAAGGGGAAGCGATCTGAAGTTGCAACAACCACAACTGATTTTTTTAGGCCTTCTT
>JAERRQ010000331.1 GCA_016735355.1 Desulfobacterales bacterium
CAGCCTGTTTTGCTGGCGCATCATTTTATGGCCTATTATGAAATGTTTTCAAGAGATGTTGAAAGGTTTCAATCATGCCTGAAGCGTATTAATGTCATGCCCCTGGGAAGCGCAGCACTTGCCGGCACCACATATCCCATAGACCGGAAATATACTGCGGAACTTCTTGATTTCCCTGAAATATCTTTAAACAGCATCGATGCAGTTTCGGACAGGGACTTTGTAATGGAATTTCTCTCTGCGGCAAGTATATGCATGGTGCATTTCAGCAGGATATCGGAAGAGCTTATAATATGGTCTTCATCTGAATTCGGGTTCGTTGAACTGCCTGATTCTTTTTCAACCGGAAGCAGTATCATGCCCCAGAAAAAAAATCCTGATGTCTGTGAACTTGTAAGGGGAAAAACAGGACGTGTTTTTGGAGACTTGATGTTTGCTTTAACCATGATGAAATCCCTGCCGCTTGCGTATAACCGCGACATGCAAGAGGACAAGGAGCCGCTGTTTAATTCAGTTGATATTCTGAAGTCGTGCATAGAAATATATGTGCGGATGCTTCCAAAGGTCGCTGTCAATAAGGAGAGAATGGAAGACGCAGTCTCATCAGGATTTCTGAATGCAACCGATTTGGCCGATTATCTTGTGGGACTTGGGATGCCGTTTCGCCAGGCCCATGCATGCGCGGGGAAGGCTGTGAGCTATGCGATTGAAAAAGGCTGTGAGCTGCATGAACTGACATTAAAAGAGCTTCAAAATTTTACACCAGGCATTAAAAAAGACGTATTTGATTTCCTGACAGTTGAGCAGATGGTGGAAAGAAGATTATCTCTGGGCGGAACAGCTCCTGCGAATGTAAAACGAGCTATTAAAAGATCAGAGGAAGACCTGTCTGACGGGGAAATGAAGAAACGTGAAAACGTTGTAGGGGCGCACCCTTGTGGTCGCCCTTTCCAGCACCCTTGTGGTCGCCCTGAACACAACAAAATTGAGGAGCAGCAGTAAAACGTGAGAACCTGGAGTCTGTTTTTATTTGTTATTCTTTTTTTTACATTTCTGCCCTCTTGCGGCAAAAAGGGGCCTCCGGTTCCTCCGAAGATTGAACCCCTTCCCGTAGTGGAGGATTTGTCAAAGAGCATTACCGGCGATTTATTGACCCTTTCCTGGGCTCTCCCCAGGCAGAATGGAAAAATACCGGGAGACCTTGCCGGGTTTAAAATCTTCAGAGCCAGGAAACCTCTCATGGACCCTGCTTGTAAAGATTGTCCCGACAAATATAGGCTTGTTGCCAATATTCCTCTTCAGGGGAGGATCTCAAATAACCGGATAACATACCAGGAAAACCTTGAGCACGGATATCAATATAAATTTAAAGTTAAATTATATACGGATAGAGGCAATGAGAGTGGGGACTCCGATATTGTTGAATTTTTAAGAGAATAATATGAATCATTTTAAATATATAAATAATGAACTTTATTGCGAAAATGTTCCGATTACAAAGATAGCGGAAAAAGTCGGAACCCCTTTTTATCTTTACAGTTATGCTACACTGAAACGTCATTTTTCGGTTTTTAAGGATGCCTTTAAAAAAATCGACAGTCTTGTATGTTATTCAGCCAAGGCAAACACAAACCTTGCGGTTTTAAAAATATTTGAGCAGGCTGGCAGCGGGCTGGATATAGTTTCCGGAGGGGAGTTGTTTCGCGGACTCAAAGCAGGGTTCTCTCCTGATAGAATTGTATATTCCGGAGTAGGTAAACGGGCTGATGAGATCGACTATGCCTTGAAAACAGGTATTCTGATGTTCAATGTGGAATCTCTTGAGGAGCTTGAACTTCTAAATCAGAGAGCCGAAGCCTTAAATCTTAAAGCTCCTGTGGCTATAAGAGTAAATCCTGATGTGGATCCAAAAACGCATCCTTATATTTCAACAGGCTTGAAAAAAAATAAATTCGGTATAGATATCAACTCTGCTCTTGAAGGATACAAGTACGCTGCTGACAAAAAACATATTAACCTGATCGGCATAGATTGTCATATAGGATCTCAACTTACCGAGGTCCGACCTTTTGCAGATGCACTGGAAAACGTCAAAAAATTGATATACAAATTAAAGGATATTGGTATAGCAATCACACATCTGGATATAGGCGGCGGTCTGGGCATCACGTATGATGATGAAGTTCCGCCGCAGCCGGTAGAATATGCGGATGCGGTTATCAGTGCTATAGACGGCCTGGAACTAAAACTTGTACTGGAACCGGGTCGGGTTCTTGTAGGCAATGCAGGGATACTTATAACAAAGGTTCTTTACAGAAAAAAAAATGATCTTAAAGAATTTGTTATTACAGACGCCGGCATGAACGATCTTTTGAGACCCTCAATATACAAGGCCTTCCATGCTGTGGAGCCTGTCATAAGAAGAGGTGCGGAAAAAATTACTGCGGATATTGTGGGCCCCATATGCGAAACAGGAGATTTTCTTGCTACTGATTGCCATATAGAGAATGTCAGAGGTGGAGACCTGCTGGCCGTGATGAGCGCAGGCGCTTATGGTTTTACGATGTCGTCCAATTACTGCTCCAGGGTCAGGATAGCCGAGGTTATGGTTAAGGATGCGGAATTTCAGGTTGTTAATAAGCGCCAGACTTATGAGGATCTTGTACCGGGGGAGTCAATACCAGGATTTATCTGATATTTTTCGACACACGAAAAATAAAAGAATTATCACGAAAACACGAAA
>JAERRQ010000150.1 GCA_016735355.1 Desulfobacterales bacterium
ATGCATCCTGTCTGGCTGCGTTACGAAAGCGTAGAAATATCTTGATATTCCTACGCTTTCGCGCCTTGCCAGCCAGGCGCCTCAACACTTAAAATTGCTAACTTATTTTTGTGCGAACCCTAAGCATTAAGCTGATAGCTAACAGCTAAAGGCTAACCGCTCAATTCAGGAAATAATAATTCCGCATGAAATATTTTGCAATATGTAAAATTGAGAATAATATGTTCGGGAATTTCCCAATGCGGTTTTATTTGTTTACATTCTTCTTTCTCTTATATAAAAGCATCTAATTAAATTACAGGATCTGCAATGAATAAAAATAACAAAAATTCAAAGAATGTTATAAACAGGTTATGGAGTTTTTTTGTTTCTGTAAAACTCACGGTTTTTTTGCTGCTGACCCTTGCAGCAACTTCAATCATAGGGACCTTCATACCTCAAAACCAATCTCCCGCAGCATATATAAGTACATATGGTGAAACAGTTTACAGGATATTCAGCTTTATAGATATTTTTGACATGTACCAGTCATGGTGGTTCCGCTGTTTGCTGCTGCTTCTTGTGATTAATATTATAATCTGTTCAATGGACAAGCTGTCTTCCGTATGGAAGATAGTATTTGTTAAAAATCCAAAATTTAATATTTCAAGATTCAGGAATCTATCTTTAAAAAAGGAGTTTGTTACAAGCTCGGCCACCGAAGCGCTGCTGGATAAATATAAAAAAGATATTTCAAAAAATTTCAAGTATATAAAGGTCAACAAGACTGCAAAAGGGTTTTGTCTTTTTGCGGAAAAAGGAAGATGGACACGACTGGGAGTTTATATTGTACACTTTAGTGTTTTATTGTTGCTGCTTGGAGGTTTGGTCGGTTCAATTTTTGGGTTTGAAGGATATATTAATATAACCGAAGGAGAGACCAAACAAATAATCAGACTGAAAACTGCCGGGGAGGTGTATAAGCTAAATTTTGGAATCAGGTGCGATTTCTTTAAAGTCAGCTTTTACGATTCAGGCGCACCCAAAGAATACCGTTCCGGTTTAACCCTGATCGAGCAAGATAAACCGGTTTTACAACAAGATATAAAAGTTAACGTCCCTTTGCGGTACAAGGGGATAAATATTTTTCAGTCAAGCTATGGGTCTGTGCCTCCCAGGTATGCGGCATTAAACTTTTTAAGTAATGAATCCGGAATGCAGTATCATGAAAAAGCAGAATTTGGCCAGGAGATCAATCTGCCTGAAAACTCCGGTAAACTGATTATAAAAAAATTTACTCGATCGTCCAATTTTATGGGACATAATATGGGAGAAGCCTTTTTAGCGACTCTGATTCTTAAGGATAAGAGTCCGGTAGAAATAATTTTGCCTGCACGTTTTCCGAATTTTGACAAAATGAGAAAGGGTGCTTTAATTATTTCTGCAAATTCGCCTCCATATTATACCGGACTTCAGGTTACGCACGATCCTGGAGTATGGTTGGTTTATTCCGGCTTTATTGCTATGATTATAGGCTGTTGCATAACCTTTTTTATGTCTCATCAAAGCATTTGTCTGGAGGTTACGCGGAAAGGGAAAAAAAATATTGTCATGGTCGCCGGAACAGCAAATAAAAACAGACTCGGGATGAAGAATAAAATTAATAAGCTGGCCAAAAGATTTGAAACAATTTAAGGAGAAGCGATGAACAGTTCCAATCTGCTTTCTATAACAACCTTTATTTACGGGCTGGCGGCATTCTTGTATATTGCGGCAATGGTTTTTAAAAAACCATTGATTTTGAAGCCGGCCACATGGACAGCAATAACAGGTTGCGCCGTAAACGCAGCCGGCATTAGCATGCGATGGATAGAATCATACAAGCTCGGGATAGGTCATGCGCCCCTTACCAACCTTTATGAATCCCTGATTTTTTTTGCGCTGGTTATTGTTCTTCTCTACTTGATCATCGAGCATAAATACAAATATAATCTGCTCGGAGCCTTTATAACTCCCCTTGCTTGTCTGGCTATGGCCTATGCCTCATTGTCACCGAATATTAATGATCGTATCCAGCCCTTAATTCCCGCTCTGCAAAGCAATTGGCTGATTGCGCATGTTGTAGCCTGTTTTATTGGATATGCTGCATTTGCCATTTCATTCGGAATCAGCCTCGCCTATCTTTTAAAAAAAAAACAGGGTTCAAAAAATTTTTTTAATCATTTTCCCGATGCGGATATACTCCATGAATTAAATCATCAGTTGATCATTTTCGGATTCCTTTTTCTAACTATAGGAATAATCACCGGCGCAGTCTGGGCCAACTCAGCCTGGGGGCGTTACTGGGGATGGGATCCAAAAGAAACATGGTCACTTGTCACATGGTTTGTATATGCAACATTACTGCACGCCAGAATGACGCGGGGATGGACCGGCAAACGCATAGCACTACTTTCCATGGTCGGTTTTCTTGCCGTTCTGTTTACATACTTCGGCGTTAATTACCTGCCGGGTCTGCATAGTTACGGAGTCTTGGAGAAAACGATTTCTCCTTGACAAAAAAGTACTTTCAGGCTAAAAAAATAAATTACGCGTGGAAAGCTATATGGTTTTGTATAGATCTCGTAAAATCATCAACAACATATGAGGTTTTAATGGAGAGTCATAAAGATCAAGACGGTAAAGTTTCAACAGGTATTGCGGCGTCTGAAGCCGCACAAAAAAAGGATGACGGAGCCAGCGGGTTCATCATCCTTTTTTTTATTATAGGATTTTTGGCAAGTCTTGTCATAGGGTGGGTGGTCTTCCCGAAGCTGCTCTATTCCCAAAAAAAGCAACCTTTTGATTTCAGCCATGCAGTCCATATGGAGGAAGTTGATGATGGTTGTGAAAGCTGTCATTTTTTCCGTGATGACGGAAGCTTTGCCGGAGTTCCTAAACTCGAGCAATGCGTCGACTGTCATGAAGAAACACAGGGGGAGAGTGAGGACGAGGCTGTATTTGTAAATGAATATGTCGCCAAAGGAAAGGAAGTGCCCTGGCTGGTATATTCAAAACAGCTTGACTGTGTCTTCTTTTCTCATGCGGCCCATATAAAAATGGGTGAAATGAAATGTTCCGAATGTCATGGCAATATTGGAGAATCCGACCATTTAAGGGTGTATGAAGAAAATCGGCTTACCGGTGTCAGCCGGGATGTATGGGGAAAAAACATCAGTGGATTTAAGAAAAACACCTGGGACAGAATGAAGATGGATGACTGCTCGGAATGTCATGTAAAGGAGAACGTAAAACAGACAAGCGTTCAGACACAAAAAGGCGGATGCTTTGTGTGTCACAAGTAGCGAACATCCATAGCGGCTATCTTTTTTTAATTTCTGCGTCAGGCTATAATTTTTTCTTTTTGAGGTTATATTTATGAAAATTGACAGAAGAAGTTTCTTGTCATTAATTATCGGGGGGGCGGCAGGCACGACTTTGTCTCCTCTTCCGTGGAAAATGATGGATGACAGTGCCATCTGGACCCAGAACTGGCCGTGGACCCCGGTTCCTGAGGTCGGGGAAGTTACACATGTAGATTCCGTGTGTGCATTATGTCCCGGCGGTTGTGGTATTTCCGTGCGAAAAGTCGGCAACAGGGTTGTTAAAATCGAAGGAAATCCGGAGTTTCCTGTTAATAAGGGCGGAATCTGCAGCCTCGGTTTAGCCGGTCCCCAGCTTCTTTATGGACATACAAGGATTAAAACACCGCTGAAACGGGTCGGCAAACGCGGTGAAAACAGATGGGAAAAGATATCCGGGGATGACGCCGTAAAGGAGATTGCTGAAAAACTGGGTCAATTGAGATCCAAGGGCCATGCCTCAAC
>JAERRQ010000236.1 GCA_016735355.1 Desulfobacterales bacterium
GGCAGCCCCTGCTTAAAAATAGCAACTACAACCTGCGCAATCTAATAGCAGATTTTGCCCAAAGGCTTATACGGCCTAATATCAGCCTTAACTACATAGAAACAAATAAACGAAAGGGAAAAGCCGCTTCGGAAGTAAAACCTATTTTATACAAGGTTAAGGCCGGAGAGATGATCTTGCGTGAGGGAGAACGAATTACGGAAGACCATATGGCGAAACTCCGTAACCTTCAGGTCGAAACAAAAAAGGGAAGATTATTTTCAAACAGCATTGGCGCAGCCATGATACTTGTATCTCTTTTTATAATCACGTACATCCTCAAAATGAATCATAATGGCAAAATAACTATAAACCACAACAAAGACCTTTTATTTATAACAAGTCTATTTATAATTTTTTTTCTCATAACAGTAATCTCTTCATCAGTAGCCGAATCCCTTGCTATCCATGCGCCCTTTCCCATATCCGGATCTTCAATGCTGTTCGGGATTCCCCTGGCATCAAGTGCCATGATAGCCTGCATGTTCCTCGGATATAACAATGCAATTTTTTTAGCCGTAGTTTTCTCTATATGCACTGCATTTGTTTTTCCAAATAAATTTGAATTCCTTGTATATTTCCTTTTAAGCAGCGTCATGGCTGCCTATTGGGCACAGCATTGCAGAGAACGTAGGGTACTGATTAAAGCGGGCGTCAAATTAGGGGTTCTCAATATGGCGCTTGCCGCTGTCTTAGGCCTTTATTTGGGAGAATGCTTCAAGCTATGCTTTGTGTGGGATCTTGTCTTTGCATTTATCGGCGGAATCGGGGCCGCAGCGGTTACAACGGGAATCGCCCCTCTTTTTGAAATGGCTTTCGATTATACGTCGGATATCAAGATGCTTGAGCTTGCAAATCTTGACAAGCCTATCCTGAAAAGACTCATGATAGAAGCTCCGGGAACTTATCATCATTCAGTGGTAGTAGGTTCCATGGTGGAAGCTGCGGCTGCTGAAATAGGTGTCAATCCCCTGGCTGCGAAAGTATGCGGCTATTATCACGATATAGGTAAATTAAAAAAACCGCTCTATTTTATTGAAAACCAGGCAAACGGCAAAAACAAACACGATAAACTCGCTCCATCCATGTCCAGCCTTATATTGATTTCTCATATAAAAGATGGCGTTGAAATTGCTAAAAAAAATAAGCTGGGCGATATTATCATAAACGCAATACAACAGCACCACGGGACCAGCCTGATTAGTTATTTTTATGGTAAAGCCAGAAAAATTAAGGGCGATGATTCCGTTACGATAGATGATTTTAGATATCCCGGGCCCAAGCCTCAAACCTGGATGGCCGGGCTTGTAATGCTGGCAGATGTGGTTGAAGCAGCCTCAAGAACACTTGAGAACCCGACTCCATCCAGAATACAATGGCATGTGCAGACTACCATCAACAGAATCTTTGCCGAAGGAGAGCTCGATGAATGCGATTTGACACTTAAAAATCTTCATAAAATAGCAAAAAGTTTCAACAAGATATTAAACGGAATACATCATCACCGGATTGAATATCCGGAAAAAAAGCAAGCAGCTAACGGGAATGGGCATAATGGCGGTTCTGATAAAAAACAGACAGAATCTTTACAAAATACCTCAGCAAGAGACAATACAGAAGGCTCAGGCAATCTTAAACGCCTTGGATTGTCCTGACGGAGAACTATCCCTCCTTATTCTGGATAATTTGCAGATCACCGAACTTAATCAAAAATACCTTAACCGGGAAGGCCCTGCAAATGTGATTGCATTTTCCATGCGCGAGGGCGATTATCCGGAAATAGCGCCCCAGCTTTTAGGGGATGTTGTGATCTCTGCAGAAAAAGCGGCTGATGAAGCCCGGGATTGCAACATCAGCCTGGAGGAAAGATTCCTGCAGCTTATAGTGCACGGTATTTTGCATCTTTTTGGTTATGATCATGAGAAATCGGATCAGGAAGCATTGAAAATGGAACAAAAAAGCGAGGAACTTCTGAAAATTTTGGTTCTTCACGAAATGAACCAAAATTTTCAGCTCAAAGGAGAAGCAAATGGCAGGACTGGCTGTAAATGTTGACCATGTATCCACATTAAGAGAGGCAAGAAAAGTATCCTACCCGGACCCGGTTGCAGCGGCTGTGCTTGCGGAACTGGCCGGAGCAGACGGTATTGTCGTTCATCTCCGGGAAGACCGGCGTCATATTCAGGACCGGGACGTGAGGATCCTGCGCAAAATTGTACAAACCAAGCTAATCCTCGAAATGGCTGCAACCCCTGAAATGGTGGGAATTGCCCTGGATATCAAACCGGATCTGGTAACCCTGGTCCCTGAAAAAAGGGAAGAACTTACCACTGAGGGAGGGCTTGATCTGATCGTGCATAAAAACTCCATTGCTGAAACCATAGGTACCCTTCAAAACAGCGGTATACCTGTCAGCATCTTTATCGATCCGGCTCCGGAACAGATTAAGGTTGCCCACCAGATCAATTCAACAATGGTGGAAATTCATACAGGAGCTTTCTGCGATGCTACTACTGCCAAAAAAAAAGAGCAGACTTTTATAGATATACTCAATGGGGTCAAGCTGGCCCATAAGCTGAAATTAGGGATAAATGCCGGTCATGGAATTTGCTATAAAACCATCAAAGCTTTTAAAGGTCTTAATGAAATAAATGAATTCAGTATCGGGCACAGTATTGTCTCAAGGGCGGTATTGGTTGGTATGAAGGCGGCGGTGAGGGAGATGCTGACGCTGGTTAAGGAGATTTGATGGAGCGCCCTGCGGCCTTTAGGGGCGCTGCGCTTGATGTGGTAGTAATAAATGGAATATGACAGTTTTGAAAATCCGGCGCCGATGTGTGAAGAGATCGCTCAAATGGTAACAAATGAAAATCTGCTGCAACGTGAACGTAAGGCCTATGCATTAATAGCCGAAGCCGCCGTTTACGCAAAAGACATACCCGATCTATGCCGAATGGTTATTGTCGGACTTGTGGAAATCCTCAAATTCGATTTAGGCGTTATTCGATTAAAAAACGGTAAGGATCATTCATTCATGGTCATGGCTTCCGCGGGGATATCTGAGGGATTAAGGGGAAAGCTTCGGCCGGCCTATCTTGGTGATTCAGAGAGTGTTTCCATGCTTGTGTTGCGCACCGGGGAACCAATTCTTGCCCCTGATATAGATACACATAAAATTAAGCAAACGCATACCGCCCGGCTGGCTGAATTTGGTGGCAAAGCATTTATTGCCTGGCCTTTGCATGATTCTTCACAAAAGATTATGGGTGTGGTTACGCTGATTGCATATTCACCAAAAAAAATTCCAGATAAAGACAGAACCTTTTTTAAAACAATTGCAGATATGTTTGCGCTTGTTGTCGAGCACAAAATAGCTAGTGAGAATATTAAAAAATCTCTTAAAGAAAAGGAACTGCTGCTTAAGGAGATTCACCACCGAGTCAAGAATAATATGCAGGTGATCTCCAGCCTTGTTAGCCTTCAATCCAGCCGGGTAGAGGATCAAGACCACAAAAACTTGTTCAACGAAATCATGGACAGAATCAGATCTATGGCCCTTGTGCATGAGCAGTTATACAGAACCAGAGATTTGTCCGGCATTAATCTAAAAGATTATATTACGCAGCTCTCCCGCAGGCTGATGCGATCGTACTACATCAAGCCTTGCAAAATTGAGTTAAAAATAGATGCCGACGATCTTTATATCGGTATCGACAAGGCCGTGCCATGTGGTTTGATTACAAACGAACTGATCTCCAATGCCTTGAAATATGCCTTTCCTGATGATATGAAGGGGCGGATAAGCGTTAAGTTGCGTAAAAACGATAATGGGAAGATTTTGTTGAATATCAATGATAACGGCATAGGACTGAGCAAAGAATTTAATCTGCAAAATGCTGATTCTCTTGGGCTGGAACTGGTTATAATGCTTGTGGAACAGTTAGACGGAAGTTTAGATGTGACCGGCGACAAGGGCACGGATTTTATCATTAGCTTTTCGACATAGGCTGGGAGAATGTAACTATGTCCAACCTGAAAATTCTTGTAGTAGAGGATGAGGCCATTGTAGCGCTAGATTTGAAAAATAGCCTGAAAAATTTAGGCTATGAGGTTGCTGATGTTGTCGCCTCAGGTGAAGAAGCAGTGGCAAGAGCTTTGGCATTATCTCCCGATTTAGTGCTTATGGATATTATGTTAAAGGGGGATGTGGACGGGATTGAGGCTGCTTGCAGAATAAGGAAGGAGATCGATCTGCCGGTTATATATCTTACAGCCTATGCGGATGAAGATACTTTACAGCGCGCCAAAATAACCACTCCCTTAGGTTATATTCTCAAGCCTTTTGACGAAAGGGAACTGCATACTGCCATAGAGATAGGTCTGTACAAACACAATATGGAGATGGAGCTGAAACGATCAAAAGAATGGCTCTCTACTGTGCTTAAAAGCATAGGTGATGCTGTAATCACCACGGACAATAAAAGCCGGGTGACATTTATGAATCAGGGCGCTGAAAATCTTACAGGATGGAGCCGGGAAGATGCATCCGGCCGGCATCTGACCAAGGTCTTTAATATTGTTAATGAACATACCCATGACGTTGCTAAAAATCCCGTTAACAAAGTCCTGGAAACCGGTCTTGTTGCGGGTTTGGACAATCATACCATTCTTATCTCACAAGACGGCTCAACCAGATCTATCGACGACAGCGCTGCCCCGGTCAAGGATGAAAAAGGCAACATCTCCGGTGTTGTCCTTGTTTTCAGGGATACTACTGAAAGAAGACGGATAGAACAGGAACGTTTGAAAACACAAAAAATAGAGTCCCTCGGAATCCTTGCCGGAGGCATTGCCCATGATTTTAATAATATACTAACCGGTATTCTTGGTAATATAACCTTGTCAAAAATGTATCTTGATGCAAATGACAAGGCATACAACAAACTCGATGAGGCTGAAAAGGCATCTTTGCGAGCCAAGGATTTGACCCAGCAACTGCTGACATTCGCAAGGGGCGGAGCGCCAATTAAAGAGATCGTATCAATTCAAAAAATTATTGAAGAATCGGCATCTTTTGCGCTATCCGGCTCCAATGTTAAATGTTATTGCGCTATTCCCGACGACCTACGGCCACTAAAGGCGGACGCCAGCCAGTTAAGCCAGGTGATCTCCAATCTGGTTATCAATGCCGACCAGGCCATGCCCCAGGGCGGGGGTATCACAATAACGGTTGAAAATATTGATATAGATAATAAATCAGGCACCTCAATGAGGCCCGGCCAATATATAAAAATAAACGTAAAAGACTTGGGCCATGGAATCCCGAATGAATATCTTGCAAAAATTTTCGATCCGTATTTTACCACCAAGCATGCCGGAAACGGTTTGGGGCTGGCTACTGTATTTTCAATTATCAAAAGGCATAATGGATATATTTTTGTTGAATCAGAGATCGGAAAAGGGACAACCTTCTTCATCTATTTGCCTGTCCTCACAGAGACCATTATTCATAAAAAGAAGAAAAATATAATTACCGGAAAAGGCCGGGTACTGGTGATGGATGATGAGGCTATGGTTCTGGAAGTTTCCAGAGCTATGATAGAATCACTAGGTTATGAAACCTCATTTGCCGAAAATGGGGCCGAAGCTGTTGCAAAATATAAAGAAGCTATGGATAGAGGCAAGCCGTTTGATATAGTTATTCTCGACCTGACCGTGCAAGGCGGAATGGGCGGCCGCGGGGCAATAAAAAGATTGCTTGAAATTGATCCGCAAGTAAAAGCGATTGTATCGAGTGGATATTCAGTCGATTCCGCCATGGCAAAGTTTGAGGAATACGGATTTATTGATATGCTTGCAAAGCCTTACAAGCTTGAAACTCTGAGTAAAATTTTGCACAGGGTTAATGAAATATGAAAAAGGTTAAAGGTCATGTATCTTGTTTATGCGGATGAAATGCAGCAAATGGATCGTCTGACGATTGAAGCCTTTGGTATCCCGGGCCGGGTACTGATGGAAAATGCCGGACGGGGCGCAACTGAAATATTATTAAGGAAAAAACCCGATATCTACAATAAAAATATCGGCATTATAGCGGGACGCGGCAACAACGGAGGAGATGGATTTGTTATGGCGCGCTATCTCGTTCAAAAAGGAATAAAGGTAGCTGTTTATCTGCTGGCCGACAGGAAGAGGGTCGCCGGGGACGCGGCCGCCAACCTGCGCCTGCTTGAACCCCTTGAAGTACCGGTGATCGAACTGACAGATCGGGAAGAGTATTTTAAATATATAGAGTTAATGCTCAACCACGATATATGGATCGATGCAATTCTTGGAACAGGCCTGAAATCTGATGTAAAGGGATTTTTCAGGGAAGTAATAGAATTTATAAACAGTTTAAAAAAATATATTTTCTCTGTAGACATACCTTCAGGGCTTAATTCCGATACAGGGCTGCCCTGCGGCATAGCTGCCCGCGCAAATGCAACGGCAACTTTTGCATTTGCCAAAATAGGGCATATACTCTGTCCTGGAGCAGAATATACCGGTGATCTGGAAATAGTCGATATCGGTATTCCACCGTATATTGCCGATGAGGTGGGGCCCCGGCAATATCTCATAACAGCGGATATGGTACGCTCCCATATACGGCCGCGAAAGCAGGACGTTCATAAGGGCGATACCGGACATCTGCTTGTTATAGCCGCTTCAACAGGAAAAACAGGGGCCGCAACAATGACGGCGGGTTCTGCCATACGTGCCGGAGCAGGACTGGTTACCCTCGGAATTCCTGAATCATTAAACCCTGTTCTGGAAACACAGCTCATAGAGGCCATGACCTTTCCGCTGCCTGAAAGAGCAGACGGGATTCTGGGGGGGGGTGCATTTGTCAAAATTATGGCGTTAATGGCAGACAAACAATGCCTGGCAACAGGACCCGGTCTTGGAACCGATCCCGATACCATAGAACTTATATGCCGAATTATCCAGGCATGCGAAATCCCGATTGTGATTGATGCTGACGGATTGAACAGCCTGGTTGACAGAACTGATATTCTGAACAAGCTCAAAGCACCGGCTGTACTGACGCCGCATCCCGGAGAAATGGCGCGGCTGGCGAATATAACCACCCGTGAAGTGCAAAGCAACAGAATATCCTGCGCCAGAGAATTTGCCGTGAAATTCAATGTCCATCTTGTACTTAAAGGTGCACGCACGGTCATCGCGCATCCGGATGGAAGTATATATATTAATCCCACAGGTAACCCGGGGATGGCATCGGGCGGAATGGGTGACGTGCTCACAGGAATCATCGCTGGACTTATCACGCAAGGGCTTTCCATGAAAAAAGCTGCTCAGGCCGGTGTTTTTCTGCATGGCGCGGCCGCAGATCACCTGGTAGAAAAAATTGGCCCAACAGGCTTTTTTGCAACCGAGGTTATGGATGAAATTCCACAACAGATCAAAAGAGTACAAACCAAAAGAGTGATGAGTGAATATAGAAGAGGTTCATTTAACAACATTGTCGCCTGAAGAGACCAAAAATTTGGGAAAAAAAATTGGTGCGGCCATTGAATCCGGGATTGTTATAGCTTTAATAGGTGATCTCGGAGCGGGAAAAACTTTATTTGTTCAGGGCCTTGCTTCAGGACTTGATGTCCCTTCGGAGCATTATGTAACAAGCCCTTCTTACACCTTGATAAACGAGTATCCCGGCCGGCTCAGACTGTTTCATATAGATCTTTACCGGATAAACTCTGAAAATGATTTCGAAGATATCGGGATTTACGAAATAATTTCCGGCCGCGAAGTTGCGGCGGTAGAATGGGCGGAGAGGTTGAAAGAATCAATGCCTGCTGAATATTTATCCATTTATTTCAAGATAATCGATGATCAAAAACGGAAAATAAGAATAACTGCATATGGACCGAATGCTATTAATTTGTTAAAAAAAATTGGCTTAAAAAAGGCTTGAGGGAAGGAATAACCATGGCTTTAATTGTTCAAAAATACGGGGGTACTTCAGTTGCCGATACTGACAGGATTCGCAATGTTGCAGAGCGTGTAGCGGAAGAATACGACAAGGGGAATGATATGATCGTTGTGGTTTCCGCTATGGCAGGAGTTACAGACAGCATGACGAAGCTCGCCAACCAGGTTACTGATGCTCCTGAAAGCCGTGAACTCGATGTTCTTCTATCCACAGGAGAACAAACAACTGTCGCTCTGCTTGCAATGACATTAATAGCCATGGGCTATCCTGCTATGTCAATGCTTGGATACCAGGCAGACATTCGCACCAATGATGCATTCGGTAAAGCTCGAATTATTGCTATCCACGCCGACCGTATGAAAAAACTTATCAAAAAAAGAAACATAGTGGTTTTGGCCGGATTTCAGGGCTGTAATTCCGATGGTGACATAACAACTCTAGGCCGGGGAGGATCGGATACATCCGCAGTAGCAATAGCAGCAGCCCTAAAAGCTGATGTGTGTGAAATATTCACCGATGTAAAGGGTATCTATACGGCTGATCCCAACGTATGTTCAAAAGCGCAAAAAATGAATACAATATCGTATGATGAGATGCTTGAAATGTCTAGTCTGGGTGCCAAGGTTTTACAAATCCGTTCGGTTGAATTCGCGAAAAAATACAATGTGCCTGTACACGTCAGATCATCATTTTGCAAGGAGGAAGGAACAATGGTAGTTAATGAAGCTTCAAATATGGAAAGTCTTGTCGTGTCAGGCATAACCTGCAAAAAAAATGAAGCCAGGATAACACTTAAAAAAGTTCCCGATCAGCCTGGAGTAGCGGTTAAACTTTTCTCTCCCATAGCCGAGGCAGGGATATTGGTTGATATGATTATTCAGAACACCCGCTCCGGAGGGCAGACTGATCTTACTTTTACTGTCCCTAGGAGCGATTTTGACAAGGCCATAGAGATATCCAGGAAAGTGGCTGAAGAGATTAAAGCTGAGGAGGTCTTGACAGCGGAAAATATTGCAAAAATATCCGTAACCGGGGTCGGAATGAAGAATCATTCCGGAGTGGCCGCCAAAATGTTTGCCACCCTTGCCGCTGAAAATATCAATATAAGGCTGATCAGCACCTCTGAAATCAGGATATCATGCGTAATCAAGGCAAAGTATTCCGAAC
>JAERRQ010000113.1 GCA_016735355.1 Desulfobacterales bacterium
GGTTGGCAGAAAAAAACTTTTATTAAAACTTGAAAAAGACGAGTGGAAAATTTACAGGGAAACCTGGACAAGAATGTGATATCTTTTAACCTTACATATAATATAAAGTAACCGTTCACGGTTGTCGGTTTACAGTTAACGGTTAAAAAACATAGCAAAACTCGAATTCTACTCGAATTATAGAATAGGAACCAAAAGTTTGTTTTTACAAAGCTCTGTGTAAAAGGTTCCCAAGTTTTGCATGGGAACCCAGATGGTAACGGATGATCGAAGCTTAATGATTGAACATTTTAGCTATAAATTTCAAAATTTTTTGGTTTTACCAACCGTGAACTGATAACTGTAAACCGTAAACGGTTACCTTTTTTGTAAGGAATGATAACGACAATTGTTACCGATAACACAGTGAAATTATTTCTATTGAACCCTATCCGGTTCCGTTTGCAGTAAGTATTTTTGCTTGCTACTTTGGCTGAATTGATATATCTTAATAACATAATCTGATCCAATCTTTGGACGGAATTTAATTGATAAAGGATACCAAAATATGGAATCCAAAAAAATGAGTGTGAATGATGAAAAATTAAATCTTCCTTTATTTGATCCAAAAAATTGTTCCTATTCTTTTTTAAAAATCCTGGCCCATGCTTTTGATCAAATGGATTCCATGACGTGGGTTTTAAATACTGAAGGAAAAATTTTATTTTCAAATTCAGCAGCTCTGAAGTGTGCGGATATCTCATTAAACCAGGTTGAAGGGTCTTTTTTGGGCGAGTCACCCTGGAGAAACTATTCCTCTAAAGCAAAAAACATTACTGCTGCAATGATAAAAGATGCTCTTTCCGGCAGGCATGTAGTAGCAGAAGACTCAATCGCCACATCTGACAGGTTGATCCCTGTTCTCTTTTCAATCTCCCCAATCCGGGATTCCAACGAAAATATTATTGCCTTAATTTCTGAAGCAAAAACAATCCAGGAGTTGAAAAATATTCAAAAAGAATATTCAACCCACCTTGAAACCAAAATCCATAAAGTTGCAAAGGCGCTTAAAAAAACCAACCAGCTCAATAGAAACCTTGTTGATTCCGCACCTGTCGGTATAATTTTTATTAATGAAAAGGGCCGACTTTTGTTTGCCAATCCCAAGATGAAGCAGATAATAGCGACATTGGGAATTGCCGAGAACTCCATAAAAAATAAAAAATTATCTGAAATTGGTATTTTTCAAGCCGATTCCTCCTGGAAAAAGATAAATAACGATTCTCTCCGGAAAATCAGCCTGGGCCAGGTAAAAATGCTTTTTTGTCATAATAAAAATACAAAAATGTATTTTGAGGTTCATGCCGCTCCCCTTAGAGGCGTTTCAAATAATTACAAGGGAACTGTTCTGATTTTTGATGATGTTACTGAACGTAAAGGTCTGGAAGAAAAATTACTTAAAGTACGAATCAGATCGGAAAAAATGAGCTCCATTAAACTCCTTGTTTCAGGGATCGCTCATGAGCTTAACAATCCTTTAACCAGTATCATTGGCTGTGCGGAATTTCTTATGGAAGACGCAAATTTAACCAATGACGTCAATGAAGCAGCCCGGATCATAGAAAACGATGCCAAAAGGGCCGGCAAAATTGTGAAAAACCTGCTTGCTTTTTCATGGAAATCCACTTTTGACGGAAATACTGTCAATATCAATGAGGTCATCAGAACTGTCATGGGGATCAGGGTGCATCAGATGATAGAAAGGGGAATCAAGGCTGTTCTAAAGCTTACCGAAGAAATTAAACCGGTAAAAGCCGACATGACCAAGATGCAACAGGTGATTCTCAACCTGCTCAGCAACGCAGTAGATGCGATTGGATCCAGCAAGATCGGAAATAAAATTGTTATTCGGAGTAATATGGATGGGGATTGGATTGTTGTGAAGATAGCAGACAACGGTCCCGGTATCTCAGAAGAACACTTATCAAAGATTTTTGACCCCTTTTTCACTACCAAACCACAGGGCAAGGGAACAGGCCTTGGTCTTTCCATTGCTTACGAAATTATCCAGGAGCATGGTGGTTCTATTACAGTGAATTCACCTCCAACAAGCGGCGCCACTTTTATTATCCGTCTTCCGGTTTATACCGATTTTATGCCCAGGCCGGTTCAAAAATCAATAGGCCATCCCTGGATTCCGTCAAAAGTACTTATTGTTGATGACGAAAAAAATATTCGTCTTACCCTTTCAAGGTATTTAACTGACCTGGGGTGCCAGGTAGATACTGCTTCAAATGGCAAGAACGCCCTGGATAAATTAAAAGCACAAGTTTATGATCTGATGCTTTCCGATTTAAGGATGGCTAACATGAACGGACTGGTACTATACAATCAAGCAAAAGAAAAATACAAAAAATCGGTGAAACAGTTTGCATTTATGACCGGTTTTTCAGAATTTCATATGGAAAGTATTACTGAAGCGCCGGATATTCCAATTCTGCACAAACCATTCAGCCGCCGGGATATTTTGCGTTTTTTAAGAAAAATTGAAATATAAGGAATCTCCCCAAAAAAACGGAAGCAAAAAATGAAATTAAAAATACTGGTAATTGATGATGAAAAATCAATCCTTAAAACGTTCAAATTACGGCTTACCCGCTGGGGGCATGAAGTTTTCCTGGCTTCAGACGGAAATTTCGGTATGGATTTATTGTCCCAGGTTGATTGCCATCTTGTTATTACTGATCTGAAAATGCCGGGTATGGGTGGAGAAAAAATAGTAAAATTAATAAAACAAAACCATCCTGAAACCGAAATTGTGGTTATCACCGGTTATGCCTCAGTGGAATTAGCTGTAGGTCTTATGAAAAAAGGGATTACCGATTTTTTTGTAAAACCCCTTAATTTTGATCAAATACGTATTGTTATTGATAAACTCTGTGAACGCATTGCTTTAAAAGAAGAAAACCGCCTCCTTAAAGACCGGGTCGGAGAGCTGAAAAATAAAATCGAGCAGCAAGACCGTATGTACAACCTGGTGGGTAAAAGCAAAAAAATGCGGGAAATATTTAAACTTATCACTAAGGTTGCACCCTTGAACACCACTATTTTGCTTTCAGGTGAGACAGGTACCGGCAAAGAAATGATTGCAAAAGCTATTTATCATGTAGGCACACGAAAGGATGGCCCAATAATTACAGTTGATTGTGGCACCCTGGCAGAAACTCTCCTGGAAGCTGAACTGTTTGGTTATGAACAAGGGGCATTTACCGGAGCTACGGGAACCAAACGGGGCCGCTTTGAACAGGCTGACGGTGGAACCATATTTTTGGATGAGGTTGAAAATGCATCGCCGGCAGTTCAAAAAAAACTTTTAAGACTTATTCAAGAAAAAACATTTCAAAGGCTCGGTGGTGAGGCCCCCATCAAGGTGAATGTTCGGGTTATCGCCGCTTCCAACCAGAATCTGCTTCAACTGGTAAGGGAAAAAAAATTCAGGCTGGATCTTTATTACCGCCTGAACGTAGTTCCCATTAATATTCCCCCTTTAAGAGAAAGAACCGAAGATATTCCTTTATTGACGCGCTATTTCGTAGATTTTTACACAAAACGCCTTGAAACAAAGCCTATGGAAATCACTCCGGAATCAATAAAACTACTCATCAACTATTCCTGGCCCGGTAATGTCAGAGAGCTTATCAATGTAATTGAGCGTACAATTATTATGACACAGGGGAATACGATCAATAAATTTTATCTTAGTGAGGAGGAGCATGAACCGGAAGACAACTTTTCAATAATAACAAAAATCAGGCTGGATCCTCCCTTAAAAGAACAGATTAGCATCCTGGAGCAAAGGTATCTTTGCCTGGCACTTGAACGATATCACGGCAGGGTAAAGGATGTAGCAGAGCGATCAGGACTAAATGCCCGCACACTTTTCCGAAAAATGGAACAGTATAAATTGAATAAAAAGGATTTTAACTAGTGCCCATCCATAAATGGCCAATTTGCCCGATATCTGCGTTGCGCTAAAATTTTAATCCTCAAAATACTTAATGTATTCCTGCGGTTAAAATTTTAGATCGAACAAACCTAACCTAAATCTGTGCGCCTACTTGTGGAGGTTATTTCGTCCACGTTCCTAAACCAATAATTTTGATTTAAGAACGTCTTCCAAACGCATTGGCAGTTGGTCCAAAGAATCCACAAGGATTGCATCATTACCATACTGCTTAGCTAATATTGCTTTCATCTCCTCATCTTCGCAAACACCAATGGTAACAAACTCAACATGTTTCCTTTTGCAAAATTCAAGGGCTTTTTTTACGCTAAGACCACAGTTAGGCTCTCCGTCGGTAAGATGAATAATAAGTTTCCGCTTATCATCCGGGAATTTCATGGCAGTAGTAACAATGGCCTGACCTGTTGGGGTTCTTCCTGTAGGACGGACAGTGTAAAGTGTGGTGCTGTAAGATAAATCATTTACCTTGCAAATTCCGCCGTTTTCAAAATAGGCATACACAACCAGTCTGTTTTCAGTACCTTTAACTGCCTGGCAAAGTGATGCAAAAATACGTTCGGTTTTTACCCAATTCTTTCCGCCACGTGCCACACCGCCCGACATGGAAGCTGAACCATCAACCAGGATGGCTATATTCCTGGTATTATCATTCAAAAAATACTGTTTTTGCCTAAATACCAAACCATCAATTCCAGCTCGGTAGAGTCGTCTTCCATCAAGTTTTCCCAATGTCAAATAACGTCGATATCGATAACGCCTGCTTCTGAGGTTTCGCTGCTGCTTGAAAATCCGCCTTAATCTTGCCACCAGATCTGCATCCGGGGCAATGAGACAACGCAAGGTTGACTTTACAAAGCAGGTTTCCATTATTCTACCTTGTTCATCTTCGGAGATTTCTTCGATTTTTTCATCAAGAGTCTTGCCTTCCTGTTTTTCCAAAGAGTCCTTAATATTCTGCATTAAAAGAAGATTTGATTCAATCTCCGGACTATCCTCTTGCACTTCTTCATTTTCAGCAAGCTGATCTTCTCCTTCAGCTTCATCTCCTTCGTCAGTTTCAGTTTCCTCTTCCCTATCAGGGTCTAAATATTTTTCATAAACAGGTTCAACCCAGGTATTGGATCCGGCCATTAAATCATACCAGATATTTAGATAAAACTCGATCCTGGCCTGAAAACATTTTGAGATAGACTTCATCTCCAAAAATTTAATGCTTTCTTTTTTTGCCTGAAGCAGTCTTTCAAACAGGGGATGATATTCCGGATTCATATAAACAGCTAATTTGTCAAGAAAAACATGGTCGGAAAAAATAGAGAGAAGGTTTCTGAGGGTCGGCTTATTTTTTATATTAGATTTATTTTGAGGTCTAATACATTGCCAGCAACCCGGGAGATAATATCTCCAAACAGTATAGCTGGCCAACTCCCTAATATAAATATCTTCGAAAATATTGACGAACAATTCTACAAGCTCCTCCCTTTTCGGGGGCATTGTACCAAATTGTTTGTTAAGCTTTTTTTTGAGCATTGATATAACCACATCTGAAAGAACTTTACAATGGAATGCCTCCCTTGCAGTGACGCCCACAAGAATATCCATCTTTCCAGGAGGCAATGGATAAGTCCCTTTCGCCAGATCAATGTCGATTTCAATTTTTTTTCTGGGATTGGGAGCAGACATTCCTGTCCATTCAATCTCTTTTAAATTAGTAGCTATATGTCCGCCAACTTTGCGCAAAGACAATAAGATTTTAACCAATTCCTGGGATTCTATGGAAGACTTATCTTTTCTCCAATATTCAGAATATCCATACGATTGAGAAGTGCTCATAATATTTTTCCTGTAAACCCCCTGTAAACCCTAAAAAGCTCGCGCAAAAAAATCCTAAAAACAAGCCAATAGAGGTAACCGTTCACGGTTTACAGTTATCGGTTCACGGTTGAAAACCAAAAAATTTTGAAATTTATAGATAAAATGTTTCAATCATTAAACTTCGATCATCCGTTACCATCTATGTTCCTAATTTTAGAATTCGGGTAGAATTCGGGTTGTGCTATGTTTTTCAACCGTTAACTGTGAACTGATAACCGTGAACGGTTAACCAATAGAGTTTATCCTGCAAAAGGCTCATGGGGATGATCCAGAATTATACTGAATTTTTTGTGTGAATCCTTTCTTACTTTTTCGGCCTCTTTTTCACTTAAATTTTCCGATTTAATCCAATCTTCCAATAACCTGCCACCTGGCAGCCACATTGAAACTGTAACCCTTTCAGTACCCCATGCTTTAAGTTTTATTCCATATTTTTTCAATATATTCCAAACTTTTGCACTATTCCGTTTATCACAATAAACATACATGATACATTCTTCCAGCCCAAGATGTTTAAGCGGCTTCCGGTCATATTTAAAACATGCGATTAACCCTTCTTCCAAATAAGGATCCAATTTTTCAGCAAGCTTGTCATGCACCTCTTTTGATCCCAAAACAATCCATTTACCCCAATAATCAAGGTACTCTTGATTAGTTAAGGGCTTTCCTTTATAGGCTATATATTTGTGCCCTTGATGAATACGCGAATGGTAACCAAAAATAAAATGGCTGGAAGGTTGATCAATAATCATTATATTGCACCAGATCTGTTACCTTATTCGTAAAGGTAAACTTTAAGGGTTCACTCAAAACTTCCTCCGGATGGCTACCAACTTAAAGCGGGACACTTTCCGCCATTTTGGCTTTATTATAGATTATCAGACTTAATTAGGAACGAGGCCGAATTTATTGCACTACTATGCAGCCCAAGCGGCAACTTTTTTTGTTTTAGATTTTATTTCCTTTAATCTTTTGTATAAAACCCTTATTTCCTCCTCAATTCCAGGCAATTCAAGCTGACGGTTTTTTTCAGAAGCATTACTGATAAGCTGTTTTGCTTCACTATATTTTCCAGCTTTAATAAAATCTCGAGCCTGACATAACTGGGAAGGCACTTCTGATTCTAATTCAACATGTCTATTGCAGCTCACCTGAGCGCCACAGCGAGGGCATTCCCTCACATCAATCGGGCCGCATCAAGAGCTTTGACAGATATATTTGAAACCAGAAATCAAACCTTCATATTCACACTTATCGCATATCATAAGAAAACCTCCTTTGTTTGATAGCACTAAGTTAAGCGATTAGCGATTAGCCTTGAAAAATCAAGCTATTACATCAGCAAGAAATAACACCCAATGGGTGAAAATTTGTAATCGCAAAACATCTTGTAATTATTAAGCTTAAAGCTAACAGGGGCTTGGCTTTAACGTCGGCCAAGATTTAAAGCTCCAAAAAATGTAGGTAAAAAATTACTGAATAAACAGTAAGTTGCAATATAAACTACAAAAATTGGAGTACAGTGGCCGAA
>JAERRQ010000064.1 GCA_016735355.1 Desulfobacterales bacterium
GCCATGGCCATGGAAAAAGCCTCGGAAGCGGATACCGGCGCAGGCATGGGCACCGGACTGGGGCTTATGATGCCTGCCATGTTTGCCCAGTATTTTACAGCCGGCATGAATCCTGCTCAAGAAAAATCAGCCGGCCAGCTTGAGTCCTTATGCTCAGAGTGCCGTAACAAGATACCTGTGAATGCTAAATTCTGTCCATTATGCGGACATCAACAGGTCATATTTAAAAAATGTGAAAACTGTGGAAAAAATTTAACCCCCGGCGCTAAATTTTGTTCAAGATGCGGGCATCCTGCAGATGAAAAACCAAAAGCTGCAATCTGCACAAACTGCGGTAAAGAAAATCTGCCAGGCGCCACTTTTTGCGATCAATGTGGAGAAAAATATTAATATACTGATTGAATATCAATGCCCTCAATGCGGGGCCCCTGCCACGCTTAATGAAACGGACCGCCTGATCCGTTGTGAGTACTGCCGTGTCAAGTCATATCTTATGCAAAAGGATTATTTCCGTTTCATGCTGCCTAACAAGGCTCCTGGGGACAAGGAAATTATATTTTTCCCATACTGGCGTTTTAAAGGGATTTTTTTTGCGGCTTCTACAAATGGCATTACCCACCGGTTGTTAGACATCAGCTATCAGGCAGTTGAATCAACTTTTTTTCCAGTTTCCGCAGGATTGAGAACTCAAACCCTGAAGATGCAGTTTGTTGCACCGAATACAAAGGGTAATTTTTTGAAGCCTCAGCTATCCATCGATGAGGTGATGGAAATAATACACAAACGTTCGCCTAATAACATAACAGGCAATTTTTTTCATACAGCCCATATTGGTGAATCCCTGAGTTTAATCTATGCCCCTTTTTATTTAGACAGGGTTTTATACGATGCTGTTTTAAATAAACCCATTTCAAACCAGGTACCCGATAACGTTGATATTGAAACGTTACCAGGAGGATCTCCGGCATGGAGCATGCGATTTATTCCAACGCTTTGCCCGCAATGTGGCTGGGATATGGAAGGGGATCGTGGTTCGCTGGTGCTTACATGCAGAAATTGCAATTCCATCTGGAAGCCAGGCCGAAAAGAGCTGAAGCCACTTAAATTTGTACATATCCCCGGACAAGGTGATAATATAAAATACTTCCCGTTTTACAGGGTCAAGGCTGAAATCAGCGGCCTTGAACTTTTCTCTTATGCAGATCTCGCAAGAATTGCCAACATACCCAAAGTTATACAAAAAGACTGGGAGGAGAAGGAATTCTTTTTTTGGACGCTCGGCTTTAAGGTTAGACCAAAAATTTTCCTGCGCATTCAGCGTGATTTAACTCTATTGCAGCCCCAGGACAATTTGCAAAACAGCCTGCCGGATTCAAACATATATCCGGTAACTCTGCCGGTTAAGGAAGCTGTTGAGGGCCTTAAAATAATTTTGGGCAGTTTTATCAAACCAAGAAGCAAAATATCCGAATTAAGTAAAATAAAAATAAAACCCAAAAGTTTTCTGCTTGTTTATCTCCCCTTTGATGAGCAGCGTCATGAATATATGCAGCAGAAATACAAAATTTGTATCAACAAAAACATGCTTTCCCACGCAGGCAATTTATGAAATGATCATGGATTTTGACAGGGTGGAATTTTAGGAACAGGACTATTCAAACCGGACATGAAATCCTGCCTTCGCGCTATCCTCGGTTTTCCGGTCTAAAAAACCTTAGAGCCCATGAATTTTTAAACAGGCTCTCCTGAGAAAGGCATAGGTGCTCCCAAAATTAAGGTTTAAAGGCTTTCAATTTTAGTTCTTTAATAATTTTAAAATGTTTTATATTACTTGATGAAAGAGTCATGTTATTTTCCACTGCTGTTGCTGCTATTATAGCATCACCTGAACGGACACCGGAAGCTAATGTATATTCTTCAATATAGATTGAAGCACGATGGCCAATATTTTCTGTCAACGGAAGTACATTGAACCCAAAAGAAGTTAAAAAGTCTTTTACATACTTATGTTGAGTTTTGTTGTTAGCAGATTGTAAAAGTTCCATGTAAGTTTGAATGGAAAGACACCTTTCTTCTGTGTTTTCCATTAGTTTTGCTGCTTTTTCATTACCTTTTTGAGCCCATATAAAAACATCGGTATCAAATATCATCGTACCTTCCCTTCCTCAAGGTATCTAACTCATCTAAAACTGATTTGTCAGTGCTTGAAGAGAACATACCAAAAAAAGGATGTTCAGAAATTTTGATATTTTTTTTTTGTTTTTCAGAGGGGATTAGAATTCCTTTAACCTTTCCGCGATAGGAAACTGTCACTTTTTCGTTCCTATCAAGAGCTTTGAG
>JAERRQ010000135.1 GCA_016735355.1 Desulfobacterales bacterium
AGATCAGGGAGGATCACTCAGGGTCGGACCTGAAAGCGCCGGCGCTGATCCCGGACCGATCTGCTACGGCAGGGGCAAGCGCATCACAGTGACAGATGCCAATCTTTTTCTGGGAAGACTGCTGCCGGAAAATTTTCTAGGTCGGAAAATGCGGCTATATCCTGAAAGGCTCAAAGCCGCTTTTGAAGGCATGGCCAAAGATATCGGATTCAGCTCGATTGAGCTGGCGGAGGGTATTCTGGATGTTGCCAATGCCTCCATGGAGCGGGCTATAAGAGTTATTTCCGTGGAAAAAGGGCATGATCCACGGGAGTTTACACTTTTTGCATTCGGGGGCGCGGGCGGATTGCACGCGGTTTTTCTTGCCGGACTCCTTAACATACCCCAGGTGCTTATCCCGCAAAACCCGGGTATCCTCTCCGCAACCGGCATGCTGCTGGCAGACGTTATCAGGGATTTTTCCAGAACCGTCATGATCGATAATTATGACGGAAATATTAAGGATTTAAAAAAATTATTTTTGCCACTTGAAAAGCAGGGGCTGGCCGCTCTTGCCCTGGAAGGTATTGCCGAAGAAAAATCGATTCCGGAACGATACCTGGACATGCGTTACAAGGGGCAGTCGTATGAGATTCTGGTACCATTTTATGAAAAATTTGTTGAAGAATTTCATAATCTGCATGAAAAGCTTTATGGGTATTGTAACAAAGACAAAATGATCGAAATTGTAAATATCCGGCTAAGGGCCAGGGGCAGCGCTGAAAAACCGCAATTTTACAAATCCGGCAAAATGTCCGCCAAAATCAGCAGCAAAGCCCGGCTACCTGATAAGAAAGCTGTTTTTGACGGAAAAAAGACAAGCACCAAAATTATTCAAAGAGACCGGCTGCTATCCGGTAATATTATTAAAGGCCCGGCTCTCCTGACAGAATATTCATCCACCATTATCATACCTCCCAATGCTTCCGGCCAGGTCGATGATTATGGAAATATTCTAATCACTGTGTAAGAAAATTAGGCATCCTTCAGTAAACCCAAAAAGTAGTTTACAGTTGTTCCAGTAGGGGTTCAAAATTTTGAACCCCTACATTATGAAAGCCGGTCGCTTTGCAGCAGCTTTAATATGGACGCAATCCGGTATTTATCGAGCTTAGCTTGACGCGTATGCCTATATGGGTATCCAGCATTTCACAAGTACCGGTCTCTTGTTTTACTTCATCCAGTTCGGCGCTGATATTTATGTCAAAGAATCTGAGTTGACCTTCAAAATATCTTACCCCATGGCCGATAGCCAGTTCCCTGGTGCATCCCAGGTTGAATCCCCTGAGAATCGAATACCCCTCTTCAGTACGGGAAAATTTTCCATTATACTGGTAAAGCTGTTTGCCGAGCTCCATTTCATCCAGCCCGGCAAACCTGCTCAATAATAATCAGTTCCTTGCCGGCCATGGCCAGTTCCCCGGCAGCCATGGGTCCGCCCGCACCTGTGCAGACAAATATATATCCGGTTTTGCGCGCTTTCATTATAATTTTTTATCAGCACCCGTCCGGATTCGTTTTTCTCTTGAAGGCGATTAAGCCTGCCAGGCCTGATCCCAAAAACCAGAAAGCAGCCGGAAGCGGCACAGGGGTAACATCAAAACTGGTTGCGCCTTTAAAATTTTCCACAATCTGGGGCCGTGCCACATCTTTAAAATACATTTTGGTATCATCCATACCAGAGTGTGTTTTAAAATATGTGCGGTAAGCAAAAAAATCCCATCCTTCCTGATGACCGCTATGTTCAATATCAGCGTCAATGGTATAATTTACTGCCTGTGAACTGACCAGGTAGGTTCCGGTTCCTTCAATACTAAATTTGTACCAGGCGTCCCCAAGGGTAAGGTCTTCATTAGCAGTAATAGGATCAGCATAAGTGAGATCATCTTCAGTCCAGGGCATATTGTCTACAAATATCTCTTCAGGGCCGTCTGTATTCCAGCCTGTCAAAATATTTATAGAACTGCTGTTGATATTACCAAGCCCAAGGTGTTGATCCAGGGCCTGCAGGGCGCGGTAACCCACCATCCGACAAATACAGGCCTTCCAGTGGTCGGTTGCATACTCCCACATCAACCCCGGGGGGGGATCTATCGGCGGCTTCCCTGTTGGTTCCTCGGACTTCAAAATATATCCCGATCCATCTATGGTTATGCCATCCCCAGCGCCTACATTAATCAGCGCTGCACTGGCCGGCAACACACTGCCGATAATAAAAAAACAGAGGACTAAATAAAATGATTTCTTCATGTTTACATCTCCTTTTGTAAAATTAGATAAAATTATAAAGCTTTTGCGCGCATCCGCCATTGCAGGCGGCGGGCAGCCAAAATAAAAATGATGGTCAAGACTGACAATGCAGTCAAATCGATTAAAATTAAAAAATACGGCTTTGCTCCGAATAAATTATGAAAGGGGTGATACAAGAACCAGGGGCCGGCTCCGGGCCGGCATATCAGCCAGGGGTAGAATATTGCCGCTGGTAAAAAAAAGCGGGAATTTTACCACGCTGAATGTCATCATAACCTGGGAAGGATTATTAGTCGGTGCGGATACAAGTAAGGTTCCGATGCAATGTCAAAGCCATCCACAGCGGCCCTCCCGCCGGTCGGTTCAATAATCCCGGTCAGCATGCGCACAGTAGTAGTCTTGCCGGCGCCGTTGGGCCCGAAAAATCCAAAAATTTCACCTTTTTTTACTTCCAGGATAATATTATCAACTGCAGTCATATTGCCGTAACGGCGGGTCAATCCATTAATCGAAATCATAATTTATTTTTCTATACGAACATTTTATAATAGTCAAGATAATTTTAGGTTTAACGAAATATTATCGGTTTAACGAACTTTTTATTATTTTACACAAAGAGTTGGATTAACCATATAAAGAAGTAAAGGGACTCAGACTTTATTTGATTAATAACGACAGGATTATTCATCTCATCAGTTGGCATCAGGTTCAAGATGAGGAAGAATTTGCCAAAGGACTAAGAATAATTCGAGATGCAGTGTTAATTCCAGAGGACAAAGTCCGACTTTGTATTATCGGTGATGGCTTCCTGGATATGGAAAACACCACTTGAAATATTTCCAAAAGCCAAGCAAATTTTGGTTTTTTATCACTGCTCTGAATATATTCATGCCGCAGGAAACGTTCAATACGGTAAGCGTACGAGGCGAACTCAGGAATGGATCGAAGTGACTTTCACGCGACTGTTTCATAACAACATCAGCAGTTTGCAGAAGAAAAACAGGATAACCTATTGAAATAATTAAGTTTGTACTTTTTATCTTTACGAAAAGCGCCATTAGAAACCTTAATAATATCAACGAGTTATCATGCTATTGGAAATTGCTGTAACAACATCGACAATGTTATAATGGGGCTAAAGATTATGCAGCCGGCTTCATCCGAGGCAAAAGATAAAATACAGAAAGCTATAGGTTGCTTATCAAAACGAAGGCACCAAGTGAATTATGGAAAGGCCAAAAGAGCCTCTTATCATATAGGCAGTGGCGCTATTGAAAGTGCGAACAAATTTATAAGTCACGTTCGTTTAAAACGTTCCGGGGCATGGTGGTATATCACCAACGCGAATAACATTCTAAAACTCAGATGCGCAAAATATAACGGGACATATGATAAAATCATTGGCAAGTATAGACAAATGAATAGAGAAAAAACTTATGATAATTCTTCTACCCAATAGTTTTTGTCAAGAAATTGCGGATGCTCCCAAACAGGCCGGCATCATGCTGAATGAAATTGCCAAAAATATATCCACCGAAATTGCTGCTCATTGGCAGGCCCCCCTACCGCTCTCTCCGGCTATCTGTAAAAAAATAAAGTATACAGGTGGTTATCTCAAGGTTAAAGATATGGCCGTAACCGGTTAGCCGGCGCAGGCGATCCTGTTACTATTTTTAAAGCCCGAAGGTTTCGTTTTTTTTCTCCCCCGAACATAACCGGGCTCAAGGTTGAACAGGCAATTATTAAAAATGGAGTAAAGGTCGGTTCTCTCACCCTGACTCCTTCTATGGCCTGGTACCGGAAGGTTTCAAAACGCAGCAGACTTGTGCCGGTTTTTCTTTCCGCCGGTCTTGTGATTGCAGCCCTGCTCCTTTGGCCCCTCAGCCGCGGGCCCACCCGGCGTTTGACCGCACTCGTGGAGGTATCGGGTCGCCTGGCTCAGGGAGACCTCTCGGTTCGGGCAGTTATAAAGGGCAAAGATGAAATAGACCGATTGGCCCTGCGCTTTAACAGAATGGCTCAAACCCTTGAAAAACAGCGCACTGCCCGCAGGAATTTTTTCCGTGCAATTTCCCATGAAATCCGCTCACCCCTGGCCAGAATCAGGATCGCACTCGACATCCTGGCCGAATCTGATTCGGGAAAAGAAAAAAAGATTGTCTGGCCAACGCCCAGGCCGGAATAGATGAAATTGATTCACTTACCGGCAAAATGCTGGCTGCAGCCAGGGGGCCGGATATATGTCCGATCCTTGAAAATCGTTCGGTTGATTTGATTGTCGTTGATTTGATTGCCCTGGATTTGATTGCCTTGGCCCGGGCGATGGCAAAAACTTATGGCCTGGCTTTGAAAACATCCTGCCAAACCGCAATTATCAAGGCTGATCCGGAAGTTTTATCCCGTGCCGTACGGAATATTTTCGAAAATATTTCCCGTTACGCCTCTCCTGATAAATCTGTCAGCCTGGCATTGATTCGTGCCAAAGGAATGGTAAAAATATTTTTCCGCGATTACGGCCCCGGGATCCCGGAAGATGAAACCGAACGGATTTTTGAACCTTTTTTCCGGCTTGATAAAAATCATGGCGGCACAGGCCTTGGCCTGTCCATTGTCCGGCAGGCCGTTGAACAGCTCAATGGCCGGGTGCATGCGGAGGCCGCCGAAGGCGGCGGCAATGTAATTGTGATCTCTTTGCCTGAGAAATAAGAATGGTATCCCCGAATTTCCCCTCCGGTTTTGGACGAAATCTTTTATTTACATGTTCTTTCTTATATACCATAATATATTTTTTTCAAAACTGTATTAAATATTATCATATCATATTATAAAGTTATATGAAATTGAGCATTGCCCTGGGAGCAAGGTGAATGGGAAGGGATGTAACCTTATACCCCAAGAAAGCAAAAAGAGATGACCTGAGAAAATATCTTGAGGGGTTAGGATTTGTAAAATGTGGACACTTTTGGGATTGGCCTAAGGGAACCCTCAATTATTCATGGTTCAATTATGAAGATTTTAAATCCATAGATGGTGTTTCCGCAGATATATACCCTGTGTCAGGTGATGAGTTGGGTATCACGGGAAATGAGTGGGCTCTTCACGTTCGTAAGCTTTACAGTGCCAGTTGGTATGACGTTAAGATGTTCAACGAAGTTTTGAGAGGTGCGAGAAAAGTTTTTGGCGGCACTATAAAAGGCGACTATGGTACTAATCGATATGCTCCGTTATGGGATGATGAAAGCACACCAATAAGCAGAGCTATTTCTTCCACTGACGGCCATGCAAATCAAGAAATATCGGCAGTAAAATTTGCATTGCCGGAATCATCCATAAAGCAGCCCGAACCTAGCGGCGAAAAAATAGATGATTTTCTTGAATATACCCAAAGCCTATGTCCCAG
>JAERRQ010000270.1 GCA_016735355.1 Desulfobacterales bacterium
TACAATAAGATATGTTTTACCAACCCCTATACTCAAATTTTTTGCAAGGTCATTTATTCTTACGGCTGCCTGGATGCCACGCCGGGAAGTATCAGAAACAATAAGCAGTATGTCAACCTTTTTAGTTGTCAGGCGGCTTATATGCTCCATACCGGCTTCATTATCCATCACAAGATAAGGGTAATTATCTGTCAGACGCTCGATAAAACCGGTCAGCAAAGTATTTGCCGCGCAATAACACCCCTGCCCCTCAGGCTGTCCCATTACAATTAAATCATAGTTAGGTGCTTCGACCACAGCCTGCTCCAGCTTCATCGACATAAATACATCCTTGGTTATTCCGCCCGGCACTACACCTTTTTTCATCTCTTCCCGGGCATTTCCTACAGTTTCGGTTACTTCAAGCCCCAGCACCTCATTAAGATTTGCATTACTGTCGGCATCTACGGCTATAATTGGAGATTTCTCATTATTTACCAAATATTTAATAAGCATACCAGCTACGGTGGTTTTTCCGGTGCCACCCTTGCCGGCTAAAGCAATAGAATATGTCATTTTATTTTCTTCCTTTCCATGTATATATAAATTTTTAGATACTTAATTTTTCATTTAATCAATACAAGCAACAAACAGGGACAAACCGTTAGGCATGAACACTACAATATACCAAAATATTTATTTTAATATGCAAAAGCCTTTCTTTCAAGTATAAAACCGAAAAGGGCCTGGGTAAATGCATTTAAAAAATATAAATTTTAATTTATTTTATATTAAAAGTTAAAATCCAGTATGATATGTTTTAAAAAATTACAAATACAGATAATTTATATTGACATCGGTAGTTATGCCGTTTATTGTGATCTGATTTATAAAATCAGGAGTGAAACACTGTGAAAAAATATACATACAGCGCAACAACAAAAGACAATCAGAACAAATGGCTTGTGGTAGATGCGGAAGGGGCCATCCTGGGAAGACTGGCTTCTAATGTAGCCTCCCGTCTGAGAGGCAAACATAATCCCCTATTTACTCCGCATGTTGATATGGGGGATTCGGTTATAGTGATTAATGCCGAGAAGATACGGCTTACCGGCAGAAAA
The DNA here is from genome assembly GCA_016735355.1 of Desulfobacterales bacterium. Lineage (GTDB taxonomy): Bacteria > Desulfobacterota > Desulfobacteria > Desulfobacterales > BuS5 > BuS5. The sequence continues at coordinate 1,101 of JAERRQ010000270.1, forward strand.
TTAAAGCAAAAGCAATATTATAGACATTCCGGCTACATTGGTGGACTCAAATCTATTTCTGCTGAAAAACTGCTTGAGAAACGGCCTGAAGATCTTATCCGTTTTGCTGTAAAGGGAATGCTTCCTAAAAACAGGCTCGGGTCAAAACTCTTTAAAAAGTTGAAGGTATATGCGGGAAATAGTCATCCCCATGAAGCCCAGCAGCCTGAAGCCTTAGAATTATAATAATATTTATAACCAGGACACTAACGGGTAATTAAATGGAACAAGAAAATACTTATTACGCAACAGGAAGACGGAAAACAGCTATTGCCAGAACCTGGCTGAAATCAGGGACAGGCAGCATTACAATTAACAAACGATCGGCAGACAATTATTTTTCAGTTAAATCTCTTAGGGATATTATGGCTGAACCCTTAGTCTTAACTGATAACTTAAGTAAATATGATGTAATAGTAACAGTCAAGGGGGGCGGAAGTACGGGGCAGGCCGGAGCTATAAGGCACGGCATAACCAGGGCGCTTATGCTCGTGGACCCCGACCTCAGGACAGCGCTTAAAAAAGCCGGCTTTGTAAGACGCGACTCCAGAGTTAAAGAAAGAAAAAAATACGGTCAAAAAGGAGCACGCGCGCGCTTCCAGTTCTCAAAACGGTAAATATTTTTTATTCAAACAGGCTGGATCTCTTCCCGCCTGTTTGAATAATTTTCAATTATGAACCGCTTTGCCTATCTATTAACACTCCTTGCCATACAGACCATTTCAAGCCTGTCAAAAGCCGGAACAAAACTTCAGGGCCAAGAGAATATCCCCCACGGCTCAATAGGATAGGCACAGTATCGACCAGGGACCCCGACAGGGATCTTTCAATATTACCGGTGAGGCGAACTGGATTATTTATCCTGAAGGCCGGATTGTTAAAAATAAATAAGATTTTATCGCCCTGCTATAGGCTTTAAGATAATAATTTTGGGAAGGCCAGAGGGAGGAAGGCGTATTATAATACTCCGAGGACCGATAACGCACCCAAAATTTTTATCTTAAAGCCTATATAAAACAACTTCTGACTGTCTGAAGAATATTATAATATTCGCCTATAACAGCAGAAAAATTAACAGTATCTTTTACCTGTCCCGAGGCGCATTCTTCGACCAGGCCATATGAAATCAGGGAGAACAATATACTATAGACTGAATATTTATCAAAACCGCTTTTTTTTATTATTCCTTCAACAGAACATGCTCCGTCTACAAATGATAACATCCGCCATTCATTGAATTGAAGTATTATACCTTCATTATCCAGTATTTTTTCAGTTATATTAAAAACCATTTTTTCGTTATTGATCTTTTTTTTAAAAATTGACATGTCATCTATGCGACGCGCTGCTTCAAGCATGATGTTCATTGTGTTGAACGGAACAACAATCATTTTGTCAAGATTGTGTTCTTGATCTTTATATTCAAAATCACCCTCATCCCACAGGAAGATATTATAAAGAATCTCTTCCACCTGCTTGTTGCTAAATTGTTTTAGAATATCGGTGGTAATATGTTTTCTTATTACAAGAAATTTGCCGATGGCAAGGTTTTGCTTTTTGCTTTCAACAATTGCATCCATAAGCTGCTTATAGGTTATGATTCCTTCATTCACAAAAAGAGTTCCTAAGCGGAACTCTTTTTGTGAACTTGTGGCGTATATAATGGAGCCATCCTTAATAATAATTTTGACTTCATTCTTTTCATTTGTTATTTTAAGAATTCCGGTCTTCTGATCATTGCATAGAAGTTGCAATAAGTCTGTAAGATCGATAGTATCGATATTGCCTGTGAGTGACATTTTACTCCATTTAAGTTATTTATAATTTTTGTATATTCCATTATAATTCTTGTCAATTATTTTACAGCATATGAAACAGGGTAATGCCATAAAAATAAAAACAATGCAGCAAATCCTTCAGAAACGAGGAATCGAGGTTGAAGAGCTTGGAGATGGAGTAAGGCTTTCCCTTGAACATGCAAACCTACCGAATGCGGTTGCTGATTTTTATATTATAAACCCGGAAACAGATCTTAGGGCGCTATTCAAGAATTTATCTTCCGGCAACTCTGAACACCAAACAGCACAAACCGCTATGTTCGGATGCACCAGCGGCACTCATGCCTGTTATGCAAGGATCACATTCAAAAAAAAAACAGAAGGTTACCAGACTCACCACAAGGGTGCAAAAGCGGTTCTTGAAGAGCTTCAGGGCGTCGACTCCAAAATATTCAGACAGGCTATGGACCAGCTTGGCCTTCCAAGATCCGGGAAGGTGAGGCTTGCGTTGACAAGAATTTTCAGAGATGCAATGGATGCTGATGAGCTTATGGCAACAATTGCAGATGAGGCGGACAGAATAGTAAAATCAGGCGAGCAGGATACCATCAGGGATTTGCGGAAAGTCGGTCAGGTGACATTTATTACAAATATTCTTCATCTCTTGTGGGAGACGATAGTGCTAAAGCATATAAAGTCACCTGATAAATTTTTAAGCTGATTTTTTTAGGCTACTCCCTTACCGCACGTACGGATCCGCAATCCCTCGAATCTCTCTCCTCCTTTTCCCACATAACTTCATTTTTAGAAGTTACAATATCAACCACTTTGCTCCAGCCATCAGCATAGCGCGAATAATTTTTTGTTGTCCAGTACCATTCAGACTCATCTTGAGGGAAAAAAGGCTTTTGCTTATAGAGCTGAGCCAGTTCAGCGACAGTCGGCAGGCGCCAGTCGTTATATCCGCCTGTCTTTAAAATATTAGTATATTCGATTGCAGAGTCGTAGTCTAGACAATCATCCGTATCGAGCAGGGAATCAGCCACGCACCATGTCAGGCCGGTCTTTCTGTCTTTTACAGTAGCATTCCTGTTGAGAATAAAACGGCTCCCGGATTTTTTAATTAACCTTATCAGACGTTCTTTTTTACCGGCAGTTTTTGCCATTAATTCCTTTTTATCCAGATTGGCCAGTTCCACCTTGATCTTATCATTTATGTAAGAATCGGGATAAGCATTTAAATAATCAATCAAAATTTGTCTTCCTGCCTGGTAATCCCTTCCTTTAGCATTTACTTTTTGCAGCATCCGGGCAAAAGTTTCTTCTTCCCATAAGCGGGTGCGTAGAATGTCCTGTTGTTCTTTAATGTCTACAGCACGTTGATGCCCATTATATATTTTAATAAAGTCATCGCATGAGAGCACTCCTTTTTCCCAGTCCTCCTTTTTTTCACATTTTTCAATCTCCTTAAGCAGAGTTAGATAATATTCCTCGAGCATGTTCGACAGAATTTTTTTTGCATTTTTGATATTTTTACCTTTTGGATGTTCCTTTAAGTATGCGGAATATGCCAAGGCTCTTACCTGCACCGGCTTGCCTTGCAACCTGTCCAGTTCTTTGTAATCAATCTCGTCAAGCAGCGCCGATAATTCCGCGATTTTTTTTTTAATTTTATCCGCGTAAAGGCTTTTCGGATATCTACTTATAAACTCCTTGTAAATTGCCAGAGCATTTTGATATTTTTTTTCCGCCAATAATTTATCTGCATCGGCAATGAACTCTTTTGCTTTCAGTTCATCTATGGCAAGGCGCAACTTCCCCAGCCGTTTTACAGCATCAATGGTACGGCGGTCGCTCTCTTTATGTGTGCTGATATAATTATTGAATACCCGCGCCTTTGTCTCCGGATCATTATAATTCTCTATACCGGCCAGCACCTGTTGATATTCTTTTTTCAGCTTGCTTTCATTTTTTATATGTAAATATATTCCAGCGCTGGCGCCTATAAACAGCAATACAGCAATGACTACAGCATACAAAACCCAGCCAGGCCTTTTTGCTTTAGTCTCAATTTCCCATTTTTTCTTACTTGAGTAATCTTTAATATAATTGTGAGCTTCATTTCTGTTCATGCCTAATTTGACGGCGGAATCGACCAGAACATTATAATATTCCGTTCTTATTGTACCATCCATCCCCGCAACATCAATGTCTGAATCCAGACCTTTAAAAAGAGACCGGGCATTGGTCATATCATACGAGTTGCGGCTGTTTTCAGTCTTGAAAATCGTTCGACAATGCCCTGCCAGGGCTATTCCGGCTGTGCCAAGAGCATCTTTTTTACCTCTTTTGTGTAATTCGGACTCTTTTATTTTTGATTTTTTTTGCAATATTTCCAGACTGGAGTCCGGTGGAAGATCAAGGAAGTGATAAAGAGATGATTTCCCTACGATTTTAAGATTATCAATTATAATTTTTTCTATAGCTTTATCTAAAGTTGTAGGCTTTTTTGATGATTTTTGTAAGCTTTTTTTGATGGGGCAGGTTACTCTCTTGCGGATTTCTTTGGCGCTTACAGAGTGAATTTCCGCAAGCTCTGACAGCTCGTCTTTGGTTATATATCCTTTAGCGGAGCGCAACTTAATCTGCTTGTTTATCTCCGCATTTTTTTCATCTTCCCTTTGCTTTATCCTTTTCCTGATTTCACTGGCCTTCACAGAATGGCGTTTGGCCAGATTAAAAATTTCTTCGTCGGTTATGAACCCCTTGCTCATACAGATGTCAAGATGCCTGTCTATAACCAAAAATTTTTCGCCGGCTTTTTTTGAAAGAAATTTTACCGCATTTGATGCTTCGGTTTTCCGCAGCTCCGGATCCTTCATGATCCTGCGAATTTCAGGAAGCAGGTCGATAGACTGTTTAGCTTTTAAGCCCTTGGTGGGATGATTGCGGAAGCGGCTCCATTCAGCCTGCTTTTTTTTAATCGTCAGCTCAATTATCTTTTGATCATCTTCAGGCGGATCGATTGACAGATCAAGCAGTATATAGAAGTTTTTTCTTCCCATTATCGACCTTTTTTAGTGAAAACATTGGCTATAAACTTGAAGCGAGACAATGTGTAGGGTGGGCACTGCCCACCCTACTGATGTAACAGCTTGATTTTTCAAGGCTAACAGCTAATTGCTAATCGCTCAACTTAGTGAACAACCAGACTCTGGCACCTTACCTTGGCTTCTTCAAGTTCCTCTCCATCTATTACAGCGCATGTATTCAAGGTAACATCCACAGCTCGGGATGCGAAAGTCTCAACAGCGTTAATTTGCAGACAGCCATCCATATCCAGATTAAAAGTAATTTCAACAGGAAGATCGGCCGGAAGGCCATTAGGTAAATCAAGGACAGCTGTCCCGATCTCTACTGCATATTGCGGAGGAATAGTCGTTTCACTGGTTTCATTTTCCATAATCCGGATCAAGACTGTCTCCTGATCGGCGATTCCTGTAAAAAAAGCCTTTTTGGTGTTTACTGGCACAGATGTGTTTCGTGTAATGAGATTAAATACAATCTCTTCGTTCTGCCTGTTTCTTACTATAACTCCAAAGCTCTTACTGGTGACATTTTTAACCTTTACGGCAGACCGCTCAACCGCGGCAAGAGTATACCCTGTTTCATCGGCAACCTGCCGGGCAGCTTCCTGAATCTGTGCAGGAGTCACATCAACCGCGTCTGTCAATTCAATAAGGTCATTAAATTGCTCTATTTTTTTACCTGTATTTTCGGAAATCTTTTTGATAAGGCCATCGTTAAGGGCAAGTTTACATCCATATATTGCAGCTCCTTTTGCAACGGCTTCATCAGGCTCGAATGACTTGGGCTCTATGGAGAACTCTTCCTTGATACGTTTCATTATCAGCGGCATGCGTGTGGCTCCGCCGACCAGTATAATTTCATCAAATTTATCATAACCTTTTTTTCTTGCCTCTTCCAGCATATCATGGATAAAAGCGATCGTTCTTTCAAGCAAATCCGTTGTAATTCCTTCAAACTTTTTTAGTTCTATTTCAACCTTAACTCTTTCTCCCCCGTGAGTGATGGCAATCGGGGTCTTCTCCCTCTGGGATAGGACTTTTTTTGCTTTTTCGGCCGAAAGCTGCAGTTCCTGGCAGGTGTCGGGATCATCGAGAATATCCTCTTCAATTCCTGTCTTATTCTGAAATTCTTCAACAAGGTATGATACAATTCTGTCGTCCCAGTCTTTTCCTCCCAGGTTATGATCTCCTCCTGTGCATATCACTTCGATTGCATCAGGTTTAATCTCTATCATTGTTATATCAAATGTCCCGCCTCCTAGATCGTAAACAAGTACGGTTTTTCTCTCGGATGATTCGACAGTTCCATATGCAATGGCGGCGGCGGTCGGTTCATTTATAATCTGGCGCACATTATATCCTGCTATTTCGCCAGCTTTTTTAGTTGCCTCACGTTCATTAATGCCGAAATATGCGGGACATGTGATTACCACGTCGGTAATTTTTTCACCAAGGTTCTGTTCCGCATCCTGGACTACTTTTCTTATAATATAACTCGAAATCTCCTCGGCCCTGTACGTCTTTGAATCATACTCGAAGAGAAAATTAGGCTCACCCATGGATCGTTTTACAAAACTGACCACCTCATCAGGATAAATTTTTGAGCTTTCTTTTGCCACATCACCGACAACTATGTTGCCTTCATCAAAGAAAACCACTGAAGGGGTAAGATGCTGGTTTTCAGCATTAGGCAGAATAACAGGTTTTCCGTATTCATCCACATATGCTATAGACGAATATGTGGTACCTAAATCTATGCCAAAAACTTTTCTCATCTTCTCACTCATCGCGGATCTCCATTTTAAGAATTTTTATATATGTAACCGTTCACGGTTATCAGTTTACGGTTAACAGTTGAATCGGAATACAAACTTAATATAGACTATAACTCGTCATTTGAACTTACAGCACGGCAACCGACTTTATAAATCAATTATTCATAATCAAATAGACGTACTGATTTGTTAATTTTGCCCTTTTAAAAAAACCGTAAACCGTAAACCGTGAACGGTTACTTGTATGTTAATATTTGAACCATTTCCGGGCGGATTACCTTATCGTCGCATTCATAGCCGTGATATATGGTACCTGTTACCATTTTATCTTTTGATTTATCTGTTGTTACTGTTTTTTTTACTATTTTTTGCCTGGCAGGGTCGATAACCTCATTGTTGCAGGTGAAAGTTTTTACACCTTGCAATGAAAAAACATCTTCTATATCTGAAGGAATACTTTCAATAAAATCAATCAGTTTTCCGAATTCCAAGTCGGAAGGTTCTTTATCTTTATGATACGCTGAAAATTTTCTGATCCCATCGACAACCTTTATCATATCCAGGATGATGGTCATTGACTGCTTTTTTATAATATCATTTTTATATTGCTGGAGTTCATGATGAAGATCGTCTATTATTTTTTCCTTATGAGCATCATATTTCAGTTTGCTTTTAAACTCATTGGATAACTGTTCTATCTGCTTTTCAAGACTCTCCAGTTTTAAGATTGTGAGGTCAATCCCGTCATCTTCAATAATATCAGCAGTATCTTCAAATCGATTCTCTTCACCGACAAATGCGCCGGAACCTGGTTGATCAAGGTCCTCTTCAACTTTTGCTGCAACCGCTTTAAAATCGTTATGAGCAGGCTGGAGAATTTCAGTAAGTTCCAGGATTTCGCTGGAGTCTTCCGAAGGTATGGCCTGTGTTTGTTCTTTTTCAAAAAAAACGGGATCATTTAGATGATTTTCAATCATTGTAATTTACCACCCTCCAAGTAGTTTTTTTCGTATTCCTTAATCTCTTTCAGCAAAATATCAACTAATCTATCCTGCGGAATTTTTTTAACAACTTTACCTTTTTTAAATAAAATTCCCGTGCCTTTCCCTCCGGCGATACCTATATCCGCTTCCCTGGCTTCTCCAGGCCCGTTTACCATGCATCCCATGATCGCAATCTTTAAAGGCAGGGATGATGTTAAAAGCGCCTTCTCTACCTGTTCCGCAATATTAAACAGATCGATTTTGCATCTTCCGCAAGTCGGGCACGAAATTATTTCCGGTCCGTGTTTTCGTATTCCAAGGGCCTTCAGAATCTCAAAACCGGTTCTAATCTCTTCCACAGGATCCCTGGTCAATGATACTCGTATGGTGTCACCAATACCTTCTGCAATAAGCATGCCTATACCAATTGACGATTTGACTATCCCGGAAAAAAGCCCTCCGGCCTCTGTTACGCCGACATGAAGCGGAATATCTGTATGGCAGGAAAGCAGCCTGTATGCATCCAGTGTTCTTGGTATATCAGACGCTTTTATGGAGAGCTTGATTTCATGAAAATCGAGCGAACGTAGTAGGTCAACGTGCCTCAAGGCACTCTCAACCATTGCTTCAGCAGTTACACCGCCATATTTCTCCAAAAGTTCCTTTTCCAAAGAACCGGCATTCACACCGATTCTTATTGGGATATTAAAATCTTTTGCAGCATCTGTAATTGCTTTGACCTTTTTCCTGCCTCCAATGTTTCCCGGGTTAATCCTTAGACCATCAGCGCCGTATTTTGCTGCGGCAACAGCCAGGCGATAATCGAAGTGTATATCTGCTATCAAAGGGATAGAGATCTCTTTTTTGATCTTTACAATAGCTGTTGCAGCCTCCATGTCGGGAACTGCTACCCGTATGATTTCACAACCGGCTTCTTCCAGGCGTTTGATCTGCGAAACAGTTGCCCTAATATCCTCTGTGGGTGTATTAGTCATCGACTGGACTGCAATGGGCGCAGTGCCGCCGATCTTTACCTTGCCTACATAAATCTCTTTTGTCTTTTTACGCTTTACTAAAAAATGGATCATGATTTTGGTTTGCGGGTTGTGGATTGTATATTGAGAGTTGGTTGTACAGATTCTAATTCTTCAATGTCAATAAATTGACAATCTTATTCATAACCTGTTTTTGGAAGGGCACTATCTTTTATCAAAATGAGAAAATTGCATCGTAAAAGTTCCTCGGCCCTGGGTGGCGGATCTTAATGATGTTGAAAACCCGAACATTTTAGCAAGTGAGACAGAGGCCTTTATTACCTGTGATCCGATCTGATGTTCAATCGATTCTATTTGT
>JAERRQ010000369.1 GCA_016735355.1 Desulfobacterales bacterium
CTTTTGCCCGATCTCTGCGTCAGGCAAAAAATTTAATCCTCGAAATACTTAATGTATTCCTGTGGTTAAATTTTTTGCCTTTCTTGACCTCGAACAAAATTGAACATTTTGAAACCGGCTCTCGAGGTATATATTTTAAAACGGGAACCCGGCCCCATAGTAAAACATGAATCCATCATAACCGCCGCCGCCGCCCTTGATGCCAGCATCTGAAATATGCAAATATCGTACCCCACCCATCATTCGCATATTATTAAAAACTTTCATCGTTCCACCAAAACCCCCGAACAATCGAAAATTAAAATGACGTCTGCCGGAAAAATTGGTGGACTGTTGCTGAAAACCACTGCCGGCGTCAAAATAAATGGACCATATACCATCATTGCTATTGTAGAAATGCTCACGCAATAAAACGTCCAAACCGATAGCAGCTCCATTATCGTCTATTCCGGAGCGAATATATGCGCCCAAAATATCAATGTTGACCGACAGGCGGTCCTGTAGAAAATAGCCATAGCCGACATGCAACGCGGGCATTTCACCCTTACCGCTATCGCCCGCGATAGCAGAGGCATAGGCATGTAATTCTTCAGTTCCTTTGAGGAAGCTGTCTCCCGACCTGTTAACAGGTTTTATATTCTTCGAACTCCCGTGATTCAGTTCTAACAGTTCCGAAGCTCCAATTTCAGAATAAATGAGACAAAAGATAACGGAAATCATTAAAATTCCAAGGCTTCTTGTCCACATGCTTCACTCCACGTTCCTAAAAAATACTTTATCGTATAGCGCTACATAGCGCAGATCAAATTTCACAGTGGATATTCCATCGTTATTTAAATAATATCCCATGTTTCTAATTCTTTGACAATATTAATTGTAACGCAATTTATAACCTTCCAAGTGTAATTTAAAAAAGAAAAATAGTTATTGACAATTGTCGACAATCGTAATATCTTTTTTTGTTGTTAACCTAACAATCAATCTTTAATGGCATTATAGAGTAAAACAATGAAACAGAATACTTTTTCAAAGCCGAGATCCCTTGTTGACCAGATCAAACACGACCTTTGTGCTGCTATTGAAAAAGGCGACCTGTTGCCAGGCCAGCAATTAAAAGAGGTTGAACTGCAAAAATGGTTCGGTGTCAGCAGGGCACCGATAAGAGAGGCTCTGCGTCTTCTTCAGGGCGATGGTCTGATAATAATGGATGACTATAAAAAACGATGCGTCAGAAGAATAACAAAAAAGGATATTGAAGAAATTTTCCCTGTCATGGCATGTCTTGAAGGGCTGGCAGCAGGTTGCGCAGCATCAAAAATCACAATGGAACAGATCAATGAGTTAACCGGTATAAACTTGAAAATGGTGGCGGCCCATAAAGAAAAAAAATATAAATTATGTACCAGGCTCAACTATGAATTCCACAGCCTGATAATTAATATAGTAGACAACCAGGCCCTTAACCGGGCGATGAGGTCATTGACAAAGGGATCAATATGGCTTTGGATCACTAATTGTTATTATGAAAGAGAAGACTCAACCCTTCTGTCAATTTCAGAACATAACAGCATCATAACGGCCCTGAACGAGAGAAACAGCAAAAAAGCGGATCAGGAGGCACGCAACCATATAGATCAAGCTTATCAACGATCACTGCGATTTGCTATATTTGATAATGAAGGTGATTATGTTTTGCCAATCCTTTCAAACGATAAAGAGGTAATCAAATAATGGGGTATGCATTTTTGAAGAACGTTAGTGTTTTAGATTGTTCCACACTTATTCCGGGACCTTACTGCACCATGATACTGGCAGAAATGGGGGCGGAAGTAATCAAAGTAGAACGGGCCGTAACGGGAGATGGAATGAGGGATGTCATACCAGGCTGTTTCGACTATCTCAACGGTAACAAGAGGTTTATAACTCTTAATCTCAAGCATGAAAAAGGGATAAAGCTATTCATGAAAATTGCGGAGAAAGTCGATGTAATAGTTGAGGGTTTCAGACCGGGTACTGCTAAACGTCTCGGAATAGACTTCGATTCCGTAAAAAAAATCAATCCTTCAATTATATACTGTGCTATTTCAGGCTATGGGCAGACCGGACCGTACACCAATCTGCCGAGTCATGATATCAATTATCAGGGCTTGTCCGGACTGCTAAGTCTGTCCGGCGATCCTGAGGCCGGGCCGGAATTTCCGGACGGTTTCCAGGTTGCTGATTTAAGCGCTTCCATGTTTGCCCTGACCTCTATTTTGGCGGCCTTGAACGGGAAGGCAGCCCGAATGAAGACAGGGCAGCCGGATCCGATTTACCTTGATATATCCATTTCCGAAACTCTGGCGATGTGGATGATGCCGCGTTATTTTGAATATAAAGGCTGGAACAGGCCCCCAAAATCAAAATTTATGGGTCGCGGACCGTACGGAGTCTTTAAAACAAAAGATAAAAAATATATAACCATTGGTGTTGTTGAAAATCATTTTTGGTTGAACCTTTGCAAAGTTCTCGGTCTCGATGATCTGGCTTCTGATCAATCTCTAAACACTTGGCATGCCAGAAATCAGGCCAGGGAAAAAATAGTGCCCAGGCTTAAAGAAGCCATCAAACAGCAGGATTCGGAATACTGGCTCAAAGTGTTAACCGAAGCCGATGTACCTGCAGCTCCGGTAAACGATTTTGAGGACTGGATGGATAACCCGCAATTTAAATATAGAAAATTTATCCCCGGCGAAGCTGATAACAAAAGGTTCAGGAGGTTTCCTGTTGATAATTTAATTAACGCTGACAGTAATGAATCGGTAAAAGCCGAGCCCGGCAAGGATAATAGTACAATCTTCTCAAAGTTAGGCTTAAGTCAAAAAGAGATTGATATATTAAAAAAAGAAAAAGCAATATAAGGATTCCACAAAAAAATGGATTTTAAGCTTACCCAGGAAGAGAGGATATTAAGGGATTCATTAAGGGATTTTCTCAAAAAAGAGATCGCTCCTCTTGTGGAAGAATACGAATTTGAACAAAAATATTTTACAAAAAAAATCTTCAAAAAGCTTGATACCTTCGGCTACGCAGCTGCGCTGATTCCCGAAGATCATGGCGGTCTCGGGCTCGGATTTATAAGCTATTCGATTATGGTGGAACAGCTTGCAAAGGTATGGGGGGCGCTCAGATCAATGGTTACCTCAAGCGGGTTGGCAACAAGACTGATTTCAAGAATAGGGACTAAAGAGCAGAGAGATAAATTCCTGCCTCGTTTATTAAGCATGGACGAGATCGCCTGTTTTGCATTAACGGAACCGAATGCCGGATCTGATGCCGGCGCTATAGAAACGGAAGCAGTCCGTGACGGCGATTACTATATATTGAACGGAACCAAAACCCTTATTACCGGCGGAAGTATAGCGGATCTATTATGTGTATACGCCACAGTGGACCCCGCAAAAAAAGGCAAGGGGGTTACCGCATTTCTTGTAAAAAAAGATGAGTCGGAATTCCTGACCAACGATATACGCAAAATGGGAAACCGTTCATGCCCTCTTTCGGAAATAGTATTAAAAGACTGCCGGGTTCCGGTGAAAAATCGACTTGGTGAGGAAGGAGAAGGCCTCAAGATTGCTCTCGGCGGGCTGAATGTGGGGAGGGTAACGGTAACATTCGGGGTAATAGGCGTTGCCCAGGCCGCTCTTGAAGCAGCAATCAGCTATGCCAAAACACGGTATCAGTTCGGAAAACCGATCGGGAGTTTTCAACTGGTTCAGGAACTGATCGTGGATATGGCTTTAAAGGTCGATACCGCCAGAATACTCGGCTATCGTGTGGCAACAATGCTCGATGAAGGGACTGAGTGCCGGCGGGAAGCATCATTTGCAAAACTTTATGCAACCGAGGCGGCCGTTGATATAACTTCCAGTGCCATTCAGGTGCACGGAGGATACGGATACACAGAAGAATATCCTGTTGAAAGATATTATCGAGATGTCAGACATCTTACAATGGCCGAAGGAACCACCCAGGTACAAAAATTAATCATCGGCCGTGATATTCTAAAGCTGTCAGCCATCAGATAACATCGTTTTGGAAATACAACTGCAAGTTTTAATTTTTAAGAAATACACCACCTAACACCTGAAACTTTATCTTAATCTTTCGGAGGCAGACATATGGATTTTAGTGAAATCATTTATCAAAAAAATAACGGGGTAGCAAAAGTAATTATTAACAGGCCTGAAAGGTACAATGCATTTACATCACTGACCCTGGTGGAAATGTTTCACGCTTTTCGGGATGCATGGGCGGATAAAAGCATAGGAGTTGTTGTTCTGACCGGGACCGGCAATAAAGCATTCTGCACCGGTGGAGATCAGAAAACCAAAGATGATTCCGGATACGGAAAAGGTGAAGCAAAATTTGATCTCCTTGATGCCCACGGGCAGTTAATCGAGGTAATCAGGGCTATCCCGAAACCTGTAATTGCCATGGTAAACGGTTTTGCCATAGGCGGAGGGAACGTCCTGCAAGTGGTCTGCGATTTAACCATTGCCTCCGATAACGCTAAATTCGGCCAGGCCGGTCCAAGGGTCGGAAGCTTTGACGCAGGTTTCGGAACCGTATTTCTTGCACGACTGGTCGGGGAAAGAAAAGCTCGTGAAATCTGGTATCTCTGCCGTCAATATACAGCGCAGGAAGCTCTTGAGATGGGTCTGGTGAACAAGGTTGTAGCCCAGGCGGAACTTGAGCAGGAGGTAGAAACCTGGTGCCGGGAAATTCTTCAAAAAGCGCCTACTTCCATATCATATGTTAAAGCTTCGTTTAATGCCGATACCGATCATATCAACGGATTGAATGCAATGTCCAAGCACGCGGTAAATCTTTTTTATACAACCGATGAAGCACACGAAGGTGTTCAGGCTTTCCTGGAAAAAAGACCGCCCGAATTCAGCAAATATCGGGGATAGTAGGGGCACGATGCCTCGTGCCCGATATGAAATTGTTTAGTAAGGGCACGATGCCTCGTGCCCCTATATGAAACCTTTGAAACAGGAGGAAGAAAATGGATTTAGGATTAGCAGGCAAAACAGTTATCGTCACAGGCGGCGGTTCTAATATCGGTCGTTCCATTTGTCATAATTTTGCAAAAGAAGAAGTGAAACTGGTAATTGCCGAACTTGATGAGACTCAAGGCGGAAAAGTTGAAGAAGAAGTAAAAAAATTAGGCACAGAAGCAATTTTTGTCAAGACTGATATCTCCGACCATCTCCAGGTTGAAGATATGGTCAAAAAAGGAATAGACCAATTCGGCCAGGTTGATATACTTATCAACAATGTGGGCTGGAACGTGGATCAGCTTTTTATGGAAGAAACCAGGGAAAAATGGGAGAAAATAGTGGCCATCAACTTTTGGGGGCCATTAAACTGCACCAGGGCGGTTCTTGATCATATGGTGGAACGTAAAAAGGGCGTGATTGTAAATATAGGATCCGACGCAGGTAGAATGGGCGAATTCAGGGAAGCTGTTTACGGTGCCTGTAAAGGCGGCACAATTGCGTTTACCAAGGCTATCGCCAGGGAAGTCGGCAAATTCGGTATCCGGGTAAATGTAGTATGCCCCGGCCTTACGGTTCCGGAAAGTGAAGACCATATCGGCAAGGATAGTCTATGGGCCGGAGATATGATGAAAATTTTTACACCCGAGGCCCAGGCCAGGGCTGCCAAAGCCTACCCCTTGCGCAAACTCGGCAAACCCGATGAAATTGCTCAAACCGTTCTTTTCATGGCATCAGACTGCGCCGGTCATATCACCGGTCAGACGCTTAGCGTCAGTGGCGGATATACAATGATGTAGAAAAATATTGTTACAAAAAGGGAGAGTTAAGGATGGATTTCAGACCGTCAAAAGAGCTTGAGATGTTAAGAGATGCAGTGCGTGATTTTGCTGATAAAAAGATAGCTCCCTATGCTGATGAATGGGATAACAATAATTACCTGCCCCATGAGGAAGTACTTAAACCGATGGGAGAGCTTGGTTTTTTCGGCGCCGTTATACCTGAAGAATACGGTGGTGAGGATATGGGCTGGATGGCGGCCGTTATTATCACCGAAGAAATAGCACGCGTTTCCGCTTCAATCAGGATCCAGGTAAATATGCAGTCGATCGGTTCGGCTTACACTATCTGCACATACGGCACGGAAGAGCTGAAAAAAAAATATGTCCCCAAACTGGTTAAAGCGGAATATTTGGGAAGTTTTGCCATCACGGAGCCTGATGCAGGTTCGGATATAATGTCAATGCAGTTGAAGGCAGATGATTGTGGCGACCATTGGCTGCTGAACGGCTCCAAAACATGGATTTCGAATGCAAATTGTGCAGATCTGCTTGTTTGTTATGCCTACACGGATCGTTCAAAAAAAAGTAAAGGCCTTTCCTGTTTCCTGATAGAGCCAAAAAACTTTGCCGGAATCACAACCTCAGCCCTTGGAAAGCTGGGAGTCCATTCCTCACCAACGGGTGAAATCTTTTTTAATAATGCAAAGGTGCCTAAAGAGAATATACTTGGACAGCCGGGAGACGGGGCAAAAATTGTATTCAGTTCTCTTAACCAGACCAGAATTTCTGCAGCCGCAGGCTCTATCGGTGCGGCCAGGGGTTGCTATGAACTGGCCGTAAAGTACTGCAAGGAGCGTAAACAGTTCGGTCAGGAAATCGGCAAATTCCAGATGAACCAGGATCTTATTGCCCAAATGTCGGCTGAGATAGAAGCAGCCCGGCTCCTGGTTTACATGGCGGCTGACCGAAAAGATAAGGGCCACCTGAATAATGGTCTGGATGTGGCCCAGGCAAAATATCTGGCAGCCGAGGTTGCCCTTAAATGTTCTCATACAGCCATGAAGATTATGGGCGCCTATGGTTATTCAACCGAATACCCGCTGGCCCGTTTTTACAGGGATGTTCCCAGTCTCTTCATCGTTGAAGGTTCTTCCAACATATGCAAACAGATCATAGCCATGGATCAACTGGGATACCGTAAGGCTAACAGATAAAAATATAGGGGGAGATATTGATAATGGTTGCAACAGATAAAACGACTGTTCCTCTCAGGGAAGACTTCTGGACGGATGGTAATGAGCAGGTAAGATTAATCGGTAGTAGATGCTCTTCCTGCGGAGAAATTTTTTTTCCAAAAAAAGAGAAGAACTGGTGTGTGCATTGTAACAGGCCCACACTAGAAGAGACCACTTTAAGCAATAAGGGGAAGATTGCGACTTATAGTGTTGTAATGCAGCAGCCGGGCGGCGGTTTTTATAAAGGTCCGGTTCCTTATGCCTATGGCTGTGTCGATCTGGAAGACGGAATAAGAATTGAAACGCTCTTGTCTGCCGATGATTTTGATCAACTATCAGTAGAGCGGGATGTTGAGCTGGTAATTGAAAAATTTTATGACGATGAAGACGGCAATGAGGTTGTTACATTCAAGTTTAAACCTGTTTAGGAAATATTTGGATATAAAAATGAAAAATATAAATAAGATGAGAGATGTTTTTGTCGCCGGCATCGGCCTTGTTCCCTGGGGTGTTTACGAAAACAAGGAACATTACGATTTCGGAAGCGACGCTGTGTTTAACGCTCTGAAAGACGCTGAAATGGAATGGAAGGATATTCAGGCGGCTTTTGTCGGAAGTGTTTACCAGGGAACCGGATCAGGCCATCAGGTGGTTAAAGAAGTAGGTCAAACAGGGATACCGATAGTAAATGTTGAAAATGCATGTTCCAGTGGCAGTTCGGCCTTCAGGCTTGCTTACCAGATGATTGCGGCGGAGATTTATGATGTTGCGATTGCGGTGGGGATGGAAAAAATGCCTAAGGGACCGATTAAGAGCACGGCTTTCCGTCCATGGGAGCTTGCCTCCGGATTTAATGTGCAGATGGCTAATTATGCCAACGAGGCGGTTGAATATATACATGAAACCGGCGCCTCGGTTGAAGACTTTGCGCGTGTAACTGTAAAAAACCGTAAAAACGGAGCACTGAACCCGAATGCAAGATTCCAAAAACCTGTTACACTGGAAGAGGTAATGCAATCGAGAATGGTGGCAACTCCGTTGAGGCTTTTTCACTGCTGCCCGCTTGCAGATGGTGCTGC
>JAERRQ010000317.1 GCA_016735355.1 Desulfobacterales bacterium
AAAATTTTCCTCTTGCTATTTCCTCTGTTTGTTTCTGTAAAAGCAGTATGGGACGGGTTATGCTCTTTGTGTTAAAGAATGCTATCAGAACGCCCATAAAAACCGACAATACTGCTATAAAAGAAGCAACCCTGAAAACATGTGAACTAATGCTGTTGGATAATTCTATTTTTTTTTCTCCATCAGATCCGGCTATCTTGATAAGCTGCTCAAGCTTTTTGTTAATTTTGTCGCCTAATAGAATATTCTCCTCAATATATTTTTGGACCGGATAGTCGGAATCCTTTCCCAGTCCCTTTATATCAACCTCGAATTTAGAAAGATAAACGAGATACAAGTTTCTTGCCTCTTCAAAAGCCCTTTTCTTTTCACTGTTATCTATAAGAGGCTCCAGTTGGATCATATCTTCCCTGGTATAATCATGGATCTTTTTAAACTCATTTAAAAAATCCCTATCCTTTGAAACCAGAAATTTATTGCCAAAACCCATCTGGGCATAAATAGCCTCCTGCAGATGCTTGGCAATCCTTATGCTGGCCCCATCAATTTCAGCTACAGAACGAGTAAGATC
Source organism: Desulfobacterales bacterium (assembly GCA_016735355.1). Lineage (GTDB taxonomy): Bacteria > Desulfobacterota > Desulfobacteria > Desulfobacterales > BuS5 > BuS5. The sequence goes on from JAERRQ010000317.1 coordinate 572, forward strand.
ATTGATCTGCTTAAGCTCAAACGGCAGATATACACCTATAAAAATAATCATCAGCATTATCGCTGCATAGCCGAGTGTAAGTCGTTTAAATATTGTAATTTTCATTGTGGTATGCGTATTTGAATTAAAACCGGAAAAATGATTTTAAATGAACACGGGTTAACAATATTGCCGTTTGTAGGAGTGGATGCATCGTGCCCCTACTCAAATTTCGATTATGCTTTCCATATCTTTTAAACTTTTAATATGAAAATCAGCTGGTATTGAAGTATTGTCGTATGCAACAAAAAATACACCCGCAGCTTTTGCCGCCTGTTCATCCAGGGTTGAATCACCAATATATATCAAATTTTCAGGTTTTAATTTAAAATATTTCAGTATACTTATAAGAGAATCGGGATATGGTTTGGGATGTTCCACGTCAAGCGCTGTAACAACAATATCGAACAGGTCTTCCAAATTATTTTTCGACAAAACGGAATCCATGGTTGTTGTTCTGTTTGTAGCTATAGCAGTTTTGTAATTTTTTCTAAGCTTTTCAAGAAGCATCTTTAGATACGGCTCGATATCCATGTATTTCAGAAATGGTATATAACTTAATTGCTTGCAATAGTTAATGGCCGCTTTGAAACTTTCCGTATCGTCAAAAAGCCGGGCTATAGACTTATCTGCAGTATGTATATGTACGTATTCCAACTCCTCCTGGGTCATTTCCGGCCTGCCGAAATTTTCAAGAATATGATTATAATAAGCCCGATTTGTATTTATTGTATCGAACATGACTCCGTCACAGTCGAAAGCTACCACTTTAATATTTCTCATTTTTTTCATGCACCGCCTTTCGGGGATTTGCTGAGAACATTGCCGTAAACGCCGATTCTAATCTCCGGCTGTATTTTGCTGTCTGTTTTTAAATATATGGAATCGTGATAACCGCCTTTGGTCGTTTTCGTATTTTTGATTCTCAATATATAAAAAATCCCATCAGGTTTCTTGGACTCTTCCAGGCTGTACTCAATAAAATCGCCTTTCCCCGCTCTTAACCCGGTTATTTTAAATGGATATTTCTTTTCCGGGGTAATTTTTACGCTTCGCTTGATCTCTGTGCCTATTTTACCGCACAGGTTAACCCGCCTGGGAAAAATTGAGACAAATCTTTCAACTTCTCCCGAAACAACAAGAGTAACATTTTTACGCTTTTCATCATTTGTTTGAACCACAATATTTTTTTTCAGTCTTCTGCCGCCATACCCTTTTGTCTTGATCCTGATTGTAATTTTGCCCTCTCCACCCGGAGAGATTTGTCTCGAAAAAGAGACAGCCGCGCACCCTCACCCGGTTTTTACCCTTTTGACTACCAGGGGAGCGGGGCCCCTGTTTAACACTTTGAAATCATGTGTTATTTGTGTTCCATCAACAACTTTGCCAAAATCAAAACTCTCTTCCGGAAAAAAACTGCCCGGCGTCTTTAACGCCTCTTTTACTTCACCCGAGGATAAAGAAAAAACAAAAAGAACAGAAAAAATTAATAGGGGGAAAACATACAATTTTTTCATCATAATTCAACCTCCTGTTTACATCATGAAAAAAGGATCAATGTCCGAGATTACTTTAACATCTCTGCCTCTGAGATCAGACTTATTATCAAAAAAAAGACTCTGAACCATTCTATGAAGAGGCTTTATTTGCGGACTTTTCAACAAAATATGCCATCTGTATTTATTGGCGATCTTCGGAACAGGAGCTTCAATCGGTCCCAGCACCTGAATATTGTTAAAAAAAGGACTGCCTGTTTTTAGTTTTTTACAGATATTCGTAACTTTAAACGCATGCTCACCGGTTTTCTCCTTGCCCCGGCCGAAAATTTGCAGCCTGATCATCCTGGTAAAAGGCGGATAATCAAGTTTGCTGCGAAATCGAATTTCCTGATCATAAAAGCTGTTAAAATCATGATTTTGAGCTGCCACTATGCTAAAATGATTCGGATTATAAGTTTGCAAAACAACTTTTCCCGGCGCATCTCCCCTGCCTGCCCTACCTGATACCTGTGATATAAGTTGATATGTGTTTTCACAAGCTCTAAAATCCGGAAAATTCAACGACAAATCTGCACAAATTATTCCCACAAGAGTAATTTTAGGAAAATCATGGCCTTTAGCAATCATCTGGGTTCCTATCAAAATATCTATACTCTGTTTTTTTAAGCCTTGCAATATTCTTAGCAATGATCCTTTTCGGAGAGTTGTATCGCGATCCATTCTCGATACCCTGGCATCCGGAAACAATGTTTTTACACCTTCTTCAACCTTTTCAGTGCCGAACCCAAGCAGCTTTATGTCATGAGAACCGCATATATCGCAGTGGGATACGGATGGCCGCGAATATCCACAATAATGACACCTGTACGCATTTGCCTTTTTATGCAGAGTCAAGGTAATTGAACAGTTTTTACACTTCAAAGACTCTCCGCAGGCAGCGCATACAGGATGACTTGCAAAACCCCGCTGATTAAGAAAAAGCAAAACCTGTTCGCTTCGCTCAAGGGTCTCTTTTATTGCAAATAGCAGTTCGGGTGAAATAAATCTCTTTATTCCCCTTGCATCCCTGTTTTTACGTAAATCCACGATGGTAATATCAGGAAGGGTGCTCTTTCCGACACGCCTGGTAAGAGAGGTCTTGAAATATTTTCCTGTAGAAGCATTATAGTATGAATGCACGGACGGGGTTGCCGAACCCAGCAAAGCAATTCCGTTTGAGTGTTTTGCTCTTACAACTGCGAGATCCCTTGCATTATAACAGAATGTGCCATCCTGTTTGTATGAAGCATCGTGTTCTTCATCAACCACAATCAGGCCAATATCTTTAAAAGGAGCAAAAATTGCAGACCGGGCGCCTATAGCTATGGAAGCCTCACCGGCTAATATGCGAGTCCACTGATCATATAGTTCACCAGCAGAAAGCCCGCTGTGCAACAGGGCAACCGTCTCCCCGAAGCGGGAACGGAACCTTTGCTCTATCTGGGTTATTAAAGCTATTTCAGGTACAAGAATAACTACAGAACGTCCTTTTTTTATTACTATTTCCGTAAGGTGAAGATAGACTTCCGTCTTTCCGCTGCCCGTTACTCCTTTAAGAAGACATGTGGAATATCCTTTTCCGAACATATTTTGTATAAAGTCAACCACATCCCTTTGTTCTTTTGTCAACTGAGGTGGGATATCCGGTATTATCGATTCTCCGAAAGGATTCCTGTATATTTTTTTTTTATAAATTTCAACCTGACCGGCCTTCTGCATGGATCTGACAAGATTGACAGACGACGGCATAACTTTTTTTAATTCTTTTACAGAAAGATTGCCTTTAGATTTTAAAAGATTAATTATTTTTTTTCTTGGCTCTGATAGTTTTTTTCCGGAAGAATTATTATTATGCCGACCTGTTCCCGAATCAATAAATGATACATAACGCTCTAATTTAGGCTTTGTACGGCCACCACTATTAAAGGCTCTCTGTTTGGTGATCAGCCCTTGCCTTGCCAT
>JAERRQ010000283.1 GCA_016735355.1 Desulfobacterales bacterium
AAGATCGGAATAATACTCCGTCAAATCCTCAGCCATCCGTTTTGTCAAGGTTGTTACAAGAATTTTTTCACTATTTTTAATGCATGCCATGACCTCTTCAAAAAGATCGTCAACCTGGTTCCCGGCCTTCCGAACATCAATTTCCGGATCCACAAGTCCGGTTGGCCTCACAACCTGCTCCACCACGGAAGTACTTGCCTTTTCAAGCTCATAATCAGCCGGGGTTGCCGATATATATATTGTCTGTGTAATTTCAGACTCGAACTCCTCGAATTTAAGCGGCCTGTTATCCATGGCGGAAGGAAGCCGAAAGCCGTATCGGACAAGAGTCTCCTTGCGCGACCTGTCCCCCTTGTACATGGCTCTGACCTGGGGCACCGCAATATGGCTTTCATCAATGCATATCAAAAAATCATCAGGCAGGTAATCAAGAAGCGTCGGGGGAGGTTCTCCGATTGATCGTCCAGTCAAATGGCGGGAATAATTTTCGATACCGTTGCAGTAACCGATCTCGCGCATCATCTCAAGATCAAAATCGGTTCTCTCTTCTATTCTCTGAGCTTCGATCAGCATATCTTCTTTTCTAAAATAAGCGATCCTCTGCTTTAATTCTTCCTTAATAGCTTTGGCGGCTGTTTTAAGATTGCTTTTTCCGGTTACATAATGACTTGCCGGATATATTACAGCCTGATTGAGCCTTTTAATAACAACGCCTCTTAAAGGATCGATCTCGGAAATTTTTTCAACCTGATCACCAAAAAAATCTATTCGCACGGCCAGATCATCCTCATAAGCAGGTAAAATTTCGACCCGGTCGCCCCTGACCCTGAAAATCCCCCTGTGAAAATCAAAATCATTACGTTCGTAATGCATCTCCACGAGATCCGAAAGAAATTTATCCCTTACAAGCTCCATATCTTCCTTAATAGTAATCCGCATATTAAGGTATTCCTCAGGCGCGCCAAGTCCGTAAATACATGACACACTTGCCACAACTATGGCGTCCCTGCGTGAGAGTACGGACCTGGTAGCTGAATGGCGCAGCTTGTCTATCATATCATTTATGGAAGAATCTTTCTGGATATATGTATCACTGGAAGGAAGATAGGCCTCGGGCTGATAATAATCATAATAACTGACAAAATACTCAACCGCATTATCAGGAAAAAGACCTTTGAATTCATTAAAAAGCTGGGCAGCAAGTGTTTTATTGGGCGCCAGAATCAAAGCCGGCTTTCCAAGCCTGGCAATAACATTAGCTATTGTAAAGGTCTTGCCTGATCCGGTAACCCCAAGGAGAACCTGATGTTCTTTACCGTTCAACAGACCCTTGCATAAAGCGTTTATGGCTTTAGGCTGGTCACCGCTCGGTTGATAATTTGATACAAGATTAAAGGATGACATTATATTCAAGGATATGTCTGCTGATATTAAACTGATCGTGAAGAAACAGGATTATAAGTATCCGGTTTATTTGTTTAGCGAGCCTGGTTCCAGCCACCTATAAGATGCAAATGAAGATGAAAGATTATCTGCCCCCCACCCTTTTCCACATTAAAAAAAAGCTTATATCCTGATTCTGCAACAGACTCTTTTTTTGCCATATCCCTTGCAGTCATTATCATTTCGGATATAACTCCCAAATCTTCGTCTATAATATCATTGATGCTCCGGATATGCTTTTTAGGCACAATAAGCAGGTGAACGGGAGCCTGGGGGTTAATATCCCTGAATACTACAACTCTGTCATTCTCGTATATAAAATCTGATGGAATTTCTTTATTTATAATTTTACAAAAAAGGCAATCCTTTTCCATTCTGTATTTTCTCCTCTAATTTTTTCTATCCTTGTGCCAAATTTTAAAAATCGACTTAGTTAAATATAAATTAATAACATTGATTATTCAATGGCAATTTACTAAATGTTTCAGAGGAGATTGGGTTTAATGAAAATGGATTTACAAAAAACAATTATAATAGTAACCGTTTACGATTTTTTAAAAGAGGCAAAATTAACAAATCAGTATGTCCATTTGATTGTGAATAATTGATTTATAAAGTTGGTTGCCGAGCTGTAAATTCAAATGATTATCTACCGATTTTTTCACTAATTCCATTTGTTGATCCCACAGCTTCATTCCGGGGATTGACTTAGAACTCACTCAAAAATATCAGGTGGTTCAATTTTTTCATTTTTTCTGAATATGGAGGAGATAATATGAAAGAAGCAGATGTGGTAATTTTAGGTGGATTATCAGGTATTTCTGCGGGGATAAGCTGCAGAAGGCATTATCCTGATAAAAAAGTTATTTTAATCAGAAAGGAAGGCACTGTTCTTGTTCCATGCGGTATTCCATATATTTACGGTACAGTCGGAGGGCCGGAGTATAATGTTATTCCTGACGGACTTTTGGAAAACAACGGTATAGAGCTGCTAAAAGGTGAAGCCGTGGGAGTTGATCGTGAAAAAAAAATTGTCAGTCTTTCAGGCGAAGAAACCGTTCGGTATGAAAAACTGGTTTTTGCGACTGGTTCAGAGCCACTAGTACCCCCTATTCCAGGGATTAACACGAAAAATGTGTTTCCCGTAAAAAAGGATTTTATTTATTTAGGTAACCTCTTAAATGAGGTTAACAAAGCAAAAAAAATTGTCATCATCGGCGGCGGTTTCATAGGTATGGAATTTGCCGATGAGTGCCGGAAGGGCAGAAATGTTGAAATAACTGTTATAGAGGCATTGCCACGCTGTTTGCAAAATGCCATGGATGACGAATTCTGTGATGAGGCCCAGGCAAAGTTAGAAGAAGCCGGTGTAAATATCATGGTGAATGAAAAGGTTGAGAGCATCCTTGGTGATGAAGAGGTTACCGGTGTGAAACTGGCAAGCGGCAATGAATTAAAGGCGGACATGATAATTCTCGGGATAGGGGCCATCCCCAATACTGAGCTTGCAAAAAAAACCGGTCTGGAATTAGGATTCAGAAATACGATCAAGGTTGATCGTTATATGAGAACCTATACCGATTCTGATATTTTTGCATGTGGTGACTGTGCTGAAAAAGTTTCATTTTTTGACGGAAGACCGGTCGGTGTCATGCTCGCTTCGATTGCCACTTCAGAGGCGCGAATTGCCGGGGCTAATCTATTCTCTCCAACCCACAATAATTGTGGCGCCATCAGTGTTTTTTCCACCATTGTCAATGAAAGGGCATTTGCTGTTGCAGGCCTTACCGAGAGATATGCAAGACAAACAGGAGCGGAAGTTGTCATTACAACAGCAGAGGCGCCGGACACACATCCCGCCGGCATGCCCAATTCAACCCTTACAAAGGTGAAGCTTGTCTTTGCTAAAAATACCGGGATTATTCTCGGGGGCTCTTTGTCCGGCGGTAAGCCGGTGGGGGAAATGGTGAATGTGCTCAGTGCATGCATCATGCACAAAATGACGGCAAACGATATAACCAAATTCCAGATGGGAACCCATCCCGCCCTGACTTCGTCGCCGATAGTTTATCCTATTGTGAATGCGGCTTGCAAAGCTGTTCTTCCACTAACA